>NZ_LIRE01000689.1 GCF_001402795.1 Pseudanabaena sp. 'Roaring Creek' | reverse complement strand
AAAACCTGTAGCGCACGCGCAGCGTGCGCTACAGGTTTTGATTCTGGGCTTTAATTATGCTCAGCTACTTATAGCTGTCGCCAAGCGTATTAGGACAAATCAAACCCCAAGAATTGACTGGCGGCGCTTCGCGCCGCCAGTCAATTCTTGGGGTTTGATTTGTCCTCAGTCAAGTGACTGTAGCTATGTTGGAGATTTCATGGGTAAAATCTTGAATCTTCGAGAATTTATAAAAGTCCATGATTGCGCCCCAGATGGCTATGCCTGTGTTAGGCTCGACTCCGCGATCGCCACTCCAAAATTCATCAGCGCTAACCTCAAAGCCTAAGACAACTTGGCGCGATTCGTTTAAATATTGAAAACAACATTTTGCTTCCTTGGGCATTTCGGCTTTGTAGCGACCATTGGCAAAGGAGACATCTAGTAAGCAACCAGCGAGGGGTTCGATGTCATTAATGGCGATCTGATTAAGGCGATCGCGATCGCGTCCAGCCCCCGACCATGCCGCAGGATCTTTAAAGCCCCAATATTTCACTTGAATCTTGCCGTCATTTTCTACAAATTGCAAAATGCGCTGACGATAGGGGCGATCGAGGATCAGGGCATTGGCTTGTTCGGCAAAGATGGCAATGCTGCCTAAAACGTTAAATGGGATAGGACGTTGCCACCAGACTAAGTTCACAAACCAAACAGGCTGATCTAGCGATTGTTCACGGTTGCTAAATTCTCCTGCCATCCATGAAGTTAGGGTTAAAAGTTGATTGGAAGTACTCATGATAGATTGGGATGATGGCTACAGGGTTAATTTTTAGATCTCATGGCACAATAAAGGTACACCTCTTTGGATTGATTCGGCGATCTCAAAACTGACTAATTAACATCTTCTACAGTAAGTAGATATTGTGACGGTAAATCTGCAATACAAATATTCAAGATGCATATTCAACAAGTTAAAATTAAAAACTTTAGATGTTTTGAAAATCTGACGGTTAACTTAAATCCAGATGTAAATATATTTGTTGGCAATAATGGCTCAGGTAAAAGTGCAGTATTAGACGCGATCGCTGCGGCTATGTTTCCATATATTAATGGGCTACAAAGAGTTGCTGAAAAAAGATATCAGGGATACTCGAACAAGAAATACCAAGAACCCGTACAAATTGCCCAAAGAGATCTACCAGCAAAATATAGCAATCGTGAACGTATAAACCAGACAGAATTTACTGTAATAGCTGGAGATTTTCCAAGTTGGACAATAATTTATAGAAAAACGGCTAAAAATAACGATAATCGAAAATTAAGCGTCAAGACCAATACATCTTTTTTCTCTGATCCACAAAATAATGTAGAAGGAAGTGAACAGCTTTATAGTGATATAGCAAGCAAATTCAACAAATCGCAAGAAGAAAAACTCGAAATTTCTGTTTTTAGCTATTACAAAAACAATCGTAATTCAACTAATATTTCTAATGTCAACCCAGATCTTTTTGGGATGTACGGCTCATATAATTCATCTGATAGATTTGATGCTTTCAAAAACTCTTTTGATGCAGCATCAAGTTTGCCTGAGTTCATGACTTGGTTCTATGCTCGTGAGATACAAGAACTTAGGGAATTAAAAAAGAGAGAAAATGCTAAATTTGTGTTTTCTGATTTGGAACAGATACGAAAAGTAATTAAAACAGTTATAGCTCCTAATGCCAATGTTTATTTCTCTGAAACAACTTCAGCTAAATTAATGGTTGAATGGGAAACTGAAATAGGCGAGAAAATCGAATTATCACTTAATCAATTAAGCTCAGGCTTTCGTAATATGTTAGCCCTTGTAATGGACTTTGCAAGACGATTAGCGCAAGCGAATCCACAGATGGAAAACCCATTAGAAGCCGAAGCAGTATTAATGATTGATGAGCTAGATTTACATCTTCATCCAACTTGGCAACAAAAAATCATTCCCGACCTCCGCAAAGTGTTTCCTAATACTCAAATCATCGCTACAACCCATAGCCCCGAAATTGTCACTACTGTAGAGCGTCATCAGGTCAAGATTTTAGAAGACTATCAAATCAAAGAATGTCCCTCACCAACTAGAGGCATGAAAAGCTCGGATGTTGTGCGCTATGTTTTAGGGCTAGATAATTTACGACCAGATACCGAAGAATCAAGGACATTAACAGCGCTTTTTGAAGCGATCGATAATGGCAATTTAGAAGAAGCAAAACGACTGCGAGATAAGTTACAAGACTGGAAATCATTTGATCCAGATATTACTAGAGCCGACATGCAAATCCGTCGATTGGAGCGTGAAATGACCGCATGAAAAATGTGCTTAAATCTTCAGAACCAGATGAGTTTCAAAAATACAAAAAGAAAAATAATTCTCAATCTAAGACATGGAAAAGTTTTAAACGAACTAGTGCTTATAATTCTGTCCGTGAGACACTTGTAATTGATCAAAAAGGACTTTGTGCTTATTGTGAAATCGATCTTCATCCCAATGATCGTTGTGTCGAGCATTTTATTCCACGAAGTCAATCCACTCTAGAAAAAAACTACGATCTAGATTGGCGGAATATGTTAGCCAATTGCAGAGGTGGTATGGAAACTATTGATATTTCTGAAGAAGAAAATGAACGTAGAATCTCACAACCACCCAACAGAGTTGCCTGTTGTAGTGCTGCTAAAGCTGATTTTATGCCCAATGGCAAATTATTAAATCCACTTGAATTGCCAACATTAAGATTATTTAGTTTTAGCAGTTTAGATGGTGAAATCAGACCCGACGAAAATGTTTGTAAAAAAGTTGGCATTCCTATTGAATACATTCAATTCACTATTCAAAAATTGGGGCTCAATGTTCAACGTTTAAAAAATGAAAGAGTAGCCATAATTGCTGAAATCACCCAAGAGCTTGACGACCGAGATGATGGGTTAATTAATCCAATTTTACTAAAAAAGCAAATTGCTGCCGAACGTTTCGGTGATGGCAAACATTACTGGCCAGCATTTTTCACAACTATTCGTTGGATTTTAGGGGAAGGCGCAGAAAAGCATTTAGCAACTATTTCTTATTTGGGTTAGCTGGGGTCAAAACTTGCCCAGCAGTTAAGCTCAAATTTGGAAATGTGGGCGAAACGATCGCATCATTACTACGAAACAAATTAATTTCATACTCTCCATCTGCCAACGTACAGATCGAAAGAGTGGGTTGCTTGGGCTTGCCGATATGTCGAATCCCACCTAAACCTAAATAATCGGCAATCCAATATTCGGGAATACCTAAAGCTGCGTAATCCTCAACCTTACGAGCATAATCATTTTGCCAATTACCACTTACAACTTCCGCAGCAAACTTGATTGAGCTACCCCTTGTGATGATCGATTGTTCTTGCCAGAGAGATTCTTTCGCAACTTCCGTCCGATCCACAACCATCACATCGGGACGAAAAGCCGTCATACTCGCACTAGAGGGACGAAACAAGCCCCTTTGTAACACAAACCAAGGCAAACCTAATTGATCAATCTGCACACAGATTTTTGCTGTGATCAAGGCTGCAACTTCCTCATGCTGCCCCATTGGTTCCAAATTGAACACCTCTCCATCAATCAATTCATAGCGATTATCACCCCCATAACGAGCAATAAACTCATCTAGGCTGATAGGTTGATGCTGTACTTGTGCGATCGCAAGGGTCATAGCTCATCTAGCCCCAATTAGTATTTTCAGCTTACCAAATTTTAGCTATAACTGAGACTTTATCGCAAAACTTGTATTGCATAGTAACTAACGCTAACTAGCTAACACGATGTCCAAACGATGCAAAAATAGTAGATTGATTCTACTGGAGAAAGATTAGGTGTCGGACAAATTTGATTACGATTTGATCATTATTGGTGCTGGTGTAGGTGGACATGGCGCAGCTCTCCATGCCGTCGCTTGTGGCTTAAAAACAGCGATCGTTGAAGATGGCGTAATGGGTGGAACCTGCGTCAACCGTGGCTGCATTCCCTCCAAGGCATTGCTAGCCGCTTCGGGACGGGTGCGCGAAATGCGGGCAAAGTCTCACCTAAAGGCGTTAGGCATTGAGGTCGGTGAAGTAAATTTCGATCGCAGTGCGATCGCTAGTCATGCCGATAACTTAGTCCTGAAATTGCGCGGCGACTTGACCAATAGCCTTAAACGATTAGGCGTAGATATTTTAGAAGGGCGTGGTCGTGTGGCAGGTGTCCAAAAAGTTAGCGTTGGCGATAAGACCTACACCGCTAAAGACGTTATTCTCGCCACGGGTTCCGAGCCATTTGTGCCACGCGGGATTCAAATCGATGGCAAAACTGTCTACACTAGCGATCAGGCTGTACGTCTAGAAACCTTGCCCCAATGGGTCGCGATTATCGGTAGCGGTTACATCGGTCTGGAATTTGCCGATGTTTATACAGCGCTGGGTTCGGAAGTGACGATGATCGAAGCTCTCGATATTTTGATGCCTGGCTTCGATCCTGATATTGCCAAGATTGCCGAGCGCGTACTTCTCAAACCTCGCGATATCGAAACGAGAACGGGTGTATTCGCCACAAAGATTACCGCAGGTTCTCCTGTCAAGATTGAACTGACCGATGCCAAGACCAAGAAGGTTGTGGAAGTTCTGGAAGTGGATGCTTGCTTGGTTGCCACAGGAAGAATTCCGCTTACTAAGGATATCGGTTTAGAAAGCGTAGGTATTGCGCCGAATCAGCGGGGATTCATTGATGTGGATGACACAATGGCGACTTCCGTTCCCCATCTTTGGGCGATCGGGGATGCGACGGGCAAGATGATGTTGGCTCACGCAGCTTCGGCTCAGGGGATTGTGGCGGTAGAAAATATCTGTGGTCGGGCAGCTACAGTTGATTATCAAAGCATCCCTGCGGCAGCATTCACCCATCCTGAAGTTAGCTTTGTTGGCTTGACCGAACCACAGGCGAAGGAAAAAGGCGCAGCCGAAGGCTTTAAGGTAGCTACGGCAAAGTCTTACTTTAAGGGCAATTCCAAAGCGATCGCTGAGGGAGAAACCGAAGGCTTAGCCAAGATTGTTTACCGCGAAGATACGGGTGAACTCTTGGGCGTGCATATCATTGGTATCCATGCTTCGGACTTGATTCATGAAGCCTCGGCGGCAATACGCGATCGCCAAACGGTTCAGAAGTTAGCGACGATTGTTCACGCGCACCCAACGCTCAGCGAAGTTTTGGATGAAGCTTACAAACGCGCAGCGCATATCTAAATAAAAAAGCATCCCATCGGGATGCTTTTTTATTTATTCCCAAAACTTGTGATTGAGCAAAGTCTCAAGATTGCAGCTAAATTGCCAAACTTTAGGAAATTTCACTTGCGGATAATCTTCTTGAACTTCTGTAAGTGCATCTAGCCAAACTTCCTCAAAGATTTGTCCTAAGTACGAGTTGAGGCTAGGTGAATCAGCTAACCGCCGCTTAATTTGCTTGCGTTGTTCTCGTATTGTACGTTCCCATCCGTTGTAATCATTGGACAAATCAACATACAAGCGCTTGAGAATATGGCTGAGTAGAACATCCAAGCGACTTTTTAATTCATGTCGTTCTGATCGCCCCAAAGCCTCCATCTCCTCTATTAAGTTATCTAAATCTAAATTCTCAAAATCTTTAGCTCTAAGCTTTGCAGCAATGTCGTCAGTCCACAAAGCATAGTCAGATTCATATAAGCAAGGTGAAACAGCGATTAGTGTCATTGGTTTGTACTCATAAAATTTTTTTGAAAAATTTAGATTAAAGGTCTTCCACCAGCAGCTTCTATAAGCGATCTAACAACTCCTCTACCTTTACTATAATGACCCAGATTACCATGAGCAGAAGGATGGTAAACCCACGAAGCTAATGCCCCATTTATTTGCACAGTAACATGAGGATTTTTATAAGTAGGAGCAAAACTTTCGTCAATGGCTAAGGTATCTCCTGACAGCCCCGCTGTTGCCCTATTAAACAGCCCTTTACCTGTAAATAATATACATTTGGGCTTTAATTGTTCCACTACATCTTTAAAAATAGGCGCTGCCTTTTTCCACATATTTTTATCAGGTTTCACCCTAGGTCTTGGAAGCCAATCTTGAATATATTCACAATGAGCGACAGATCCCCAAAATTCTTTACGTGAATCCTCAGAGTTAGCTTTTTCTGCAAAAGTACTTTGAATGGTACTGAAGAAGTTATGTTGCCATCTAGCATAAATAATGCTCTCAATCAATAGATGCGTAAAGGTAGAATCCTTTTCTGCTCCTTTTGATACACCCCAATTTGATTCCCCAACAATCAAAATCGGAATTTTGAATATACTTTCGCTGCCATACTTACTACCCACCCAAGGCTGAAACAAGATATTTTCACTTTTGACTTGAATTGCTTGACTATTCATTAAATATATTGACAAATCCAAAGATCAGAAACTTTCTGGTAATTATATTACAAAATTTAGTTGAGTGCAAAAAGCACCCCAGTATGGAAAGAAATCATCGTTGATATGCCTGTAATCTCACCATTCACACAAAGCACTCGCTTCATGCATAAAATCATAGCTTTGCGATTCATCGGGATCCATGCTTCGGACTTGATTCATGAGGCCTCGGCGGCAATACGCGATCGCCAAACGGTTCAGAAGTTAGCGACGATTGTTCACGCTCACCCAACACTCAGCGAAGTCTTGGATGAAGCCTACAAACGCGCAGCGCATATCTAAATAGAAAAGCACCCCGAAGGGGTGCTTTTTTGTTGAATTTTAAAGGTTGAGAATTTTATGCAATACGATATAGTCCAAACTGAAAATGCTCAAAAAATGACAATTAAAGGGAAACCTGAAGTCATTATTATAGTGATTTTAAGTGTTTGGGGTTCAGCTTGTATGGCTCCATTATTTTCTTTTCCATTTATTGCCTATGACAGCCTCAATTCCATAGGGACAAAGACCCTAAGCTGTGAGCATAATGCATCCAAAAAAGTTATTTGCAAGCAAACTGCCGATCGCTTTTTTGGATATGCCAAGCCTGAAGAAACGACATGGCAAAATGTTACTAAAGCTGATTTTCATTTGGTTACCCGTAAAAAGGGTAGTGACCAGCAATGGATTACCTTAAAAACGAATGAGACCGAAATAATTATATTTAGCGATCGCCTATCCTCTAGCCTTAATATGGAGGCTGAAGAGTTAGCCTCATGGGTAGAAAAGTTTAATAAATTTGTTGATTCTGGTAGCGGGAAAATAGAGTTAATTTATCCTGCCAGTCAACAATGGCAAGTGCTAGTCTTCCCCTGTTTGCTTTTATTATTTCCTGCGATCGAGATATTGCTAACGTATCTTTTATTGCAATGGCATTGTTTAACTTTTGACCGCAATTCACAATCTTTAATTTGGGAAGTACAAACAATTTTTGGCAAGCGGAATTATCAGTTTTTACTGACAGATATCCAAGAAATTAAAATGACTAAGGTAAGAGGAAATAAAGGCGGAACTTTTTACTATATTAAAATCTATATTTATGGCAGAAAAAGCCCGATTGCACTAGTTTCTAACTCGATCGCAACTGCTCAAAATATGGCTCAAAGCTTAGGTGGTTTTTTACAGATTAACGTGCAAGATTTTTTAAATCAAAAACCCCAAAGATGAGTGGCGGCGCTTCGCGCCGCCACTCATCTTTGGGGTTTATTGCCGCCACTCATCTTTTTTTGATTCGTTTGAGCGGAAATGGGTGTGATTGAGATAGGCTATGACTTGTGAGCGACTCTAAATATTCTCGATTCAATTTTATTCCAAGTTACTGGTGAAATAGCGATCGCTGCATTTTTGCACTGCACCATCAACAAATTTGCGTAGAGATAATTCTCTAAATTTTCAATTTCCAATAAGGAAAGATGATTGGAATCTAAAGGTAGATACAGAGTTTGCGCCCAAGTAAGGCTGATTTGGCTGCGAAACTGTTCGCGCACTTCTATTGATTGCTCGTAGTTAGGAGCTTGAGCGTATAAATTATCTAATTTAGAGCGCAAGTTCTGAAAGTTAATTTGTCCCGAATCAAATTCAACCGAAACTAAGGCTTGTTCGAGCTGATTGCACAGTTGGGTTGCTAAATTTATTTCCGTTACGCTATCAAAATCAAGGGCATGCGAAAGACTTAGAGAAAGTTCTGCTTCAAAAACCCTGTCGAAATCTAGGGATGCATCAAACATCTCATAGAGTTTCCTTGCGATCGTCAGCACTCTCATTAAACTTAGCGCAGGTGCTAGCTTGGTTAAAAAGCGAGGACGCGCCACAAATAAAGCGACAATCCGCTTTGATACATCTTTTAAGTTTCCTGTCGCGTAGGCGGCAGATCTCTCTAACCAGACCAATAGTTTATTCAGCTTTGGTTGATTAATATAGGTAGTAACTTGAGCTTCCATGTCTAACAACAGCTCTTCCACATTGCCATTGCTCATTCCTGCGAGAAAAAGAAAAACATTCTGCCAATGGCGATCGCTTAAATGATGGGTAACTAAGGATTTAGTTTTGTGATGTCGATATACATACAAGGCAACAAAGTATTCTTGGAAAGCAATATGACTAAAGGTAAAGACCATTCCATCAATAGAATTAACAATTTTACAGATTCCCAATTGCTGAAAGACTTCTAGTATCATGGGAATAGATAATTCTTGAAATTTTTGCAGATAGTTACCCAGTAAGTCCTGTAGATAATTGGTTATTACCTCCAAGGTGAACTCCAGTTGATGCTTTTCAAATCCTCGGTAAGCTATATCGATTAATATCAGCTCTAAGATGTCAGTACTCAGGTTATTAACTACTTCCGTACAGTTGAGATGCTGTTTGATTACTTGTTCTTCTAAGATGAGATTGATGCTTTTTTTGTAAAGTCCGCTGACATTACTAGGCACGCTATATCGGCGATCGCATAATAATAGACAGAGTAACGATAAACTCAAGGGCGATTTAGCCAACTCTCTAGCGATGTCATTGATTTGTAGAAGTTTCCAGCATCGCTGCGCCGCTTCGGAGGCAGGATCGTCTACCGCATTCTGCTTCGTTTCTTGAGTCAGTCCATTTATGCCTATTTGATTAACGGTACACCACTTATGGATATATTCCTGAACATGCAGATCTCCCCAAGGCAGAAGTTCGACCTCTAGGAACTGACCGAGGCTATTCTCGTAGCAATTTAACCGACTAGAAACAATATAACGATTGCGTGGATAAGTGCTGACAAACTCAGTCACAAGATGGGATAGCTGTTTATGCGATAGAACCGATTCGTTTAAACCATCAATCAAAATCAGTAATTCCCCTCGCTCCAACATCCAGATCGCTAGTTCCTGTGGCTCAGGAAATCCACATCTTTCAAACTCTTCGGCGATCGCTAACAACAAAGTATCGGTGTTGCTGCAAAACCTTCGCATTGGCAAAAAAACAGGCAAGAGATCGTATTTGTATCGGCTTTTGGGATAACGCAATGCCTCAGATCCAATGTATTTTAAAAAAGTGGTCTTGCCAGCAGCAGGAAGTCCCAAAACCATCAAATATTCTTCTTCATTCGCAAGGTTTAATCCCAATAGATTATTGCCTTTACAATAAGCACTGCGTTGCAGAGCGCGAGTAAAGGATTCCTCCATATCGTCCACCGACTCAAAACTACGAATCGAAGTGTAAGCGCAGAATTTTTGTGATATGTAAATTGAAGCTAAAGAGGTGGGATGATTCATCCCAATTAATTGGATGGATGTATGGGATTCGGCATAGCTTTTGATATAACGCAGAATTGCTTTGGAAATAGCATGGTCAAGATACGCCCGATCGTACCTACAGCCACGATCGCTAGTCTGTTCAGCAAATCCTGATAATATCGCTTCAAATCTTTTGACTAATTCACGAATGCCATATTCTTGTTTTATTTCTATTGCCATTCTCAAACATTCCCAAATAACAGCTAAAAGACACTCAATAATTATTTAACCCGATCAAGTCATTGCCCCCCTACATAGCAGTTCTTAGCCTATTCCCATCTATATCTGCAAATATTTACAGTATTTATTTGTAATATTTACAATTCACTATAAATATAGCTATCCTAAATCATTTGTAGATTTTTGGGTTTGTGAAAATTCACCCCTCGGGGGTGCGTTTCCACAAAACGTTTAGAATAACTATATTGTATAGCAATCCTATTTTATTTGTGAAATCAAATAATTGGCGAGAGCCTCTTTCTGGAATTATTTAGGATGATAGTATTATATAGAATTGCAGCACCATAAATGATTGGGAGTAATTACGCTGCGATCGCTAAAATCATTTTCCCTAGCCCAATAGAGACAATCGCTTCTCAAATCTAAGCAATTGTTTCCTAAAAAATATGATTTCTGCACTATGATTTCTGCACTATGATTCCTGCACTCATTAGCTAGGCACAATTAAATATAAAGTCTAAATAAAGTCTAAGAAATGTGGTTCTTACCTATACTACACCACAGGTTTGATGCTATCGCTTAATTATGCCCAGCTACTTATAGGGAGGCTCACTCCCAAGAAATCTGCCTCTATAAACAGTAAGATTTGCCAATGATTTAGGATTACCACGGCAATTAAAATTCCACATTAACAAACATTTCTAAAGAATGAATTTTTTATTCTTGGTAATTCCTTGCAATAAGTCTACAAAAAATATAGTGAATTACTCCATTGATTTATATTGAGAAGCGCTATGAGTCTTTAAATTAGAGAATATATTGCTGGATATTGCTAGGAAATACTACTAACTGTGGTACTTGACTTGATTAGCTCTAAGTATAAATAACTGTGACCTTGTAAACATAATGTAAAAATAATAATTTGAGAAATAATTTGAGAAATAATTTGAGATAATAATTTGAGGGTTTTATTCTTAAATTATAGTTATGTTAAAATCTGTCAGCAATCTGCAAAAAATTGCTTTTTTGCGGTACATTAATAAATGGGGAGTACGGGATAACTATTGTTTCTAAGAAGCAAATGTTAAGGCAAACGTTAAGGCAAACGTTAAGAAAACAAAAAGCTGGTAAGGAACTATAGAAAAATCATAAGGAGTAATCTATGTCTCTCAGTTCTCAGGCTTTCATGCAAACTATGGAGGCGCGTATATCTTTCTCTGATGCGGATAAAGCTTTACTCAAAGCGAATGCTGCATGGGGGAGTTCGATCGCTTTGCAGATGGCAGAAGTCTTTTATGCCTACCTAGCCCGCGATCGCGAAATGAATCAGATCCTGAATGCCAAAGAAGGTCGGATGCATCGATTGAATGAAACCTTCGTTGAATGGTTTGGAGAAATGTTCACAGGCATGGACGATTGGGGGATCGCCTATGCTGAAAGACGTTGGCGGATCGGACTGGTTCACGTTCAGATTGGGATCGGTCCTCAGCACGTCGTTCCTGCCATGGCAACGGTGGTTAATGAAGTAGGCAAACAACTCAAATCAGCAGGGCTTTCTGAAGATCTTCGTGATGCTTTGGGAAGAATCTGTATGATCGATCTTGCCTTTATCGAGCAAGCCTATGTTGAAGTCTCATCACAAGCGGTCATGCGTGAAACTGGATGGACTGAAAGTCTATTCAAACGTCTGATCACTACGGGTGCGGCAAGAATGCAGTAGAAGCGAAATTCTGCGAAACTCTGCGCAAAACTCTGTGCGAAACTCTGTGTGTTTTATCTGTTTGTTTTAGTTTAATCAATTTTGAGGCTTTATATGCGTCCAGAACTTGGAGATTTCAGCAGTATTGTTTGTTTTAGAGCGCTCGTCACTGGGGCTGAAGAGGCTCTCGGTGAAAAAGCTGCCATGATTACCCTCATTGCCGCAGGTCGTAATCGCGGTAAGCAACTTGCCAAACAGCTTGGACTGTCGGAGAATGAAACTTCTCTTGAGGGACTTGTTCCCCTCCTTCAGAAAGCGTTGGGTAAAGACGGAACGAGGCTTTGCATTGTCGATAAGATCGAACAAGTTGGGGAAGCAATCAAAGTATATTGTCGCGAAACAATTTGCTCTACGGGAGAACCAGAAGGCTCTCCTCGCAAACTGACTTTCACCTTGGGAGCTATTCAAGGGGTGCTCGAACATGTCACGTCCAAGCGTCTACGTGGTAAGCAAACTGAATCAGTTTTACGAGGTGGTTCCCACGATGTCGTTGAGTTTGAAGTGATTGGATAGCCATCTCTTCTAGACCCGTAATCCCCATTAATCCAACCAAAAGTTCAAGCAAAAGTTCAAGCAAAAGTTCAAGTTAAGGATAAAAGAATGAGCATTAATGTCGCGAAATTGGAAAGTATTTTGCAAAACTTGGTCACGAGTACCAGTGATGTACAGGGAGCCGCGTTGGTGTCTCCTGATGGTTTACCCCTAGCCTCAACATTGCCCAGTGGCATGGATGAAGAAAGGGTTTCCGCAATGTCAGCCGCCATGCTCTCCTTGGGCGAACGCATCGGCAGCGAACTCGCTAGGGGTGGCATCGATCGCCTATATGTTGAAGGCGAGAAAGGATACGGGATTTTGACTAGTTGTGGGGATGAAGCCGTATTACTGGTATTAGCAAGCAAAGCGGCGAAGCAGGGATTGTTAATGCTAGAAATTAAGCGGGTGACAACGGAACTCAGGGCAGCTTTAGCCTAGTTAGGTGCTCAAGTTCATTTTTTGCGGAGGCTCATTAAGTAGCTGGGCATAATTAAAACCCAAAACCAGAGAGCGTACCGCCTGCTACGCGGGCGGTACGCTCTTCTAGGTTTTAAGTTTACTTATGCCTTAGCTACTTAGTCTATCAAAGTAGGGACAATTCATGCATGGTTCCTGCTTTGACGGCAGACTTCCAAGCGATAGAAAACGGGATCGACTAAATTAAATCCTTCCCAAAAAAACAAGCTGGGTAAATGTCCGAGCGGAGCGTCGATCGCAAAGATCAAATTCTCATAGGTACGCCAAATCCTTGGCGAAAAATCGAGATTGAACCAACTTGGTTTACGCCATCCAAGGCGATCGGCAAACTTCTCATAAATAGCAGCGAATTCCCAATAATTATCTTCGGTATAAATCAATTTGCCGCCTAAATTTACCCAGATTTGCTGCTGAATGCTCCAACCAAAACGATTATTGCTAGCTTGCATCCATGCCCGATCGATCGCTAGCCAGATCTCGCAGTCAATGCGCTCGATTTCCTTAGCAGTTAATCGAGAAATTCTATCTTTGTTTCCCAGTTCCAAAATAATCTCATTGGTGAGTCGATCGCTTTCTTGCCATTGACCTAAATTTAGTAATTCTATTAAGGTTGCGATTTGTGGATAGTTTTTCGGGTTAATGCTTAGGGGGGTATAGCTTCCCTCTAAACTCTCAGTATTAGGATTCGGGTAAGTTCCCAAAGCTTGTAGATCCTGTAAAACCTCTCTGGCTGAGCCATAACGATTTGATGTCGCTCTTTCCAGAAGACGATTGAGAATCATGACTACATGGCGAGAAATAGAAGTTGGTAGCTTTTCTTGCCAAATCCAGCGATCGCTTGCATCATCATAAAGATCGAAGGGGGAAACTCCCGTTAATAAATAAATGCAGGTCACTCCTAAACTATAGAGATCGCTTTGGGGAGAGGCTTTGCCCCTTGCTTGTTCGGGAGCAATATATTCCGCACTACCGATCAATGTGCCCGTACGATTTGAACTAGAGGTAAAGTCTTTAGCCGCTCCAAAATCAACGAGGACAAAATTATTGTGACGATCTCCAGTTCGACGAATGATGTTTTCAGGCTTGATATCGCGATGGATGACTTGACGGTCGTGGATGAATTGCAGAACGGGCAGAATATTGATTAGGAGTTGGCAAACTTGCGCTTCGCTGAAAATTCCGTCACGCTGCAATTCTATGTAGAGGTTTACTCCCTCGATCAGTTCTTGCACTAAATATAAATATCCTTCTTCTTCAAAATAGGCGATCAGTTCGGGAATTTGGGGGTGGGAACCAAGCTCTTTAAGTTGGTTGGCTTCGCGATCAAAGAGAGCGATCGCCTTTTGCCTTAATTCTGGTTCGTAAAACTGAGGTAGAAATTGCTTAATCGCACAGGCTTGTCCCAAGCGACCTAAGTTCTTTGCCTGAAATGTGCGCCCCATCCCTCCTTGCCCAATTAAGGCGATCGCCTCATACAACCCTTTAAGTTGCAAAGTTTTACCGCAATTCATACAAAACTTGCTCCCTTCAGGGTTGTTTGGCTTTTGGCAACTGGGGTTCAAGCAATAGGGCATATTTCTGTTGATAGATTTACATTTGTTTACATTAAATGTAAATTTTAATTAATTAATATAAAAACTTTTGCAGGAAAGTAATCAGTCATGGTAACTACACCAACTACACCCAATAAGATTGCAGCAAACGACGCTTCTAATAGCGACAAATCTAAGGCAACTAGTAAAAATTTTGATTTTAATGTCAATCCTACAGGGGCAGGCGTATTTGGCTTTAGTAATTTTGCTGAAACTTGGAATGGTCGGATGGCGATGATTGGACTGGTTGCAGGCTTTGCCAATGAAGTTTTAACTGGTAAAGGCATTCTTGCTCAAGTTGGCATCACTGGCGGTATCAGTGTTCTGTTTGCCTTATTTTTCACGGGTTTCACTGTGGCGACATTACTTGGTTATTACGCCGTGAAAGCGACGCAGAATTCTAACTAAAATTATTCGTTAAATTTATTCGTGATTACTTACGAACAGCTCCAAGCCTGTAAAGTTGCGCCCCGCAAGGGGCGCAACTTTACAGGTTTTAATAATTTCTTTTGCACAGCTACTTAATCATCATTTTAATCATCATTTTAATCATCATTTAGCATGAGTTCGAGATAATTTGAAATGGGTTTAGAGAAAGGGTTTGCGTAGCAAATCCTTTCTCTAAACCCAAAAGTAAAAGCCTTGCGTAGCAAGGCTTTTACTTTTGGGCTTTTAAAATTTGCCAGCTTA
>NZ_LIRE01000128.1 GCF_001402795.1 Pseudanabaena sp. 'Roaring Creek' | reverse complement strand
TATGTCCTATTAGACTTGGCGACAGCTATAAGAAAAGGCGTAGCCATTTCTTAAATTGGTATAACAGAAGAGGCGATCAGAAACGGTGACAGATGTAAAGTCATCTCTCTTAGCGATCGTATTAAACTTAACCTAAAAACAATTTATATACTGGGTTTTGGCTTTCATCCCAATAGTGATAGCCGAGAGTATCGAGGAATGCTTCCCATTCTTCCATCTCTGAAGGCGGAACCTGTATCCCAACAACAATCCTTCCATAATCCGCACCATTATTGCGGTAATGGAAGAGGCTGATATTCCAATTAGGACTCATGGAACCAACAAACTTCATCAAGGCTCCTGGACGCTCTGGGAACTCGAAGCGATAGAGCAATTCGTTATGGGCAAGAGGCGATCGCCCACCGACCATATGTCTTAAATGGAGTTTGGTCAGTTCGTCATCAGTGATTTCGATCGCCGTAAATCCATTCTCCGCAAAAGTTTTAGAAATCTTCGCGGCATCAGCACGATTGATAATCTGTACCCCAATAAAAATATGAGCAATTTCCCGATCGGCAATGCGATAGCTAAATTCGGTGAGATTACGTTTGCGCATATGTTCGCAAAATCGACGCAAACTGCCCGACTCTTCGGGAATTGTCACGGCAAAGATTGCTTCGCGATGTTCGCCTAGTTCGGCGCGTTCGGCGACAAATCGGAGGCGATCGAAGTTCATATTTGCCCCACAAGCGATCGCTACTAGGGTTTGTCCTTCGATTCCCTCGCGCTCGACATAGGCCTTTGCTCCTGCGATCGCCAAAGCTCCAGCGGGTTCTAAAATCGATCGAGTATCCTCGAAGACATCTTTAATAGCGGCGCAAGTATTATCGGTATCGACTAACAAAATCTCATCGACATATTGCTGACAGAGCCGAAATGTCTCTTGCCCGACTTCACGCACAGCAACGCCATCGGCAAATAGACCGACTTGATCGAGGCGGACTCGATGTCCTGCCTTGAGCGATCGCGACATCGCATCGGAATCTACGGGTTCCACTCCAATAATTTTTATTTCAGGACGCAAGCGTTTTACATAGGCAGCAACGCCCGAAATCAGACCACCACCACCGATCGCTACAAAAATCGCATGGATTGGCTTCTGATATTGACGCAAGATCTCCATGCCGATCGTTCCCTGTCCTGCTATCACATCGGGATCGTCAAAGGGATGGATAAACGTGAGATTTTTTTCTTTCTCCAGTTGACGGGCATAGGCATAGGCATCATCGTAGGTATCGCCATATAAGACCACTTCACCACCGCGCATTTTTACGGCGTTGACTTTAACAAGGGGGGTGGTCACGGGCATGACAATAATTGCTTTGGTTCCTAATTCGCGGGCGCTGAGAGCCACGCCCTGCGCGTGATTTCCTGCGGAGGCGGCGATGACACCCTTGGCAAGGAGTTCTGATGGTAACTGCGCCATTTTGTTATAAGCGCCGCGCAATTTAAATGAGAACACCGATTGCATATCTTCTCTTTTCAGCAACAATCGGTTATTTAACCTTGCCGATAGATTGGGAGCAAATTCTAAGGGAGATTCTTGCGCGACATCATACACGCGAGCTTTGAGGATTCGTTCTAAATAGTCAGATTGATAGTCAGATTGCACAGCGTCGTCAACTTATTTTCATCAATAGAGCAAACTATAATTTTACCCTCTTTTTCATATTTTGGTATTTTCGCCAATAATTCATAACGCCATGCCCAAGGTTGAACGTGGCGAACAATTCCCACAAACCAAACCCTACAAAAATCTAAGTAGCTGGGCATAAGTAAACTTAAAACCTAGAAGAGAGTACCGCCCGCGTAGCGGGCGGTACTCTCTCTGGTTTTGGTTTTTAATTATGCTGAACTACTTATCAAATAAGCGATCGCAAAATTGCGATCGCAAAATTGCGATCGCAAAATTTGGAGGTATGCTTCGCGGTAAACTTTACTAGAGTGAAAATTTTAAAGGCTTATGCACGGCAAATTCCCATTGCATCCCCCCATACGTTTCGGCACTGATGGTTGGCGAGGTATTATTGCAGACGACTTTACCTTCGAGCGCCTAGCCGCTGTCGCGCCGATCGCTGCCCATGTTTTGCGTGAAACCTTTGGTGCATCAGGCAGCAACACGATTATCGTCGGATACGATCGCCGCTTCATGTCCGATGCTTTTGCCAAACGCACTGCCGAAGCGGTTACGGCGATCGGTTTTGATGTTTTGCTTGCCGATGACTTTGCACCTACCCCCGCTTTTAGTTGGGCTGCTTACGAACGCCAAGCTTTGGGCGCATTGGTAATCACCGCTAGCCATAACCCAGCAAACTATTCAGGATTAAAAATCAAAGGTGCTTTTGGCGGTTCCGTATCCCCCGATCTGACACTCAAAGTCGAAGAAATTCTCGAAAGAGGCGACTTTGTCTATGAAAATCCCCAAAAAGGCAAGATCGAAACCTTTGACGCATGGGCAAGTTATTGCGCAGCCCTGCGCGGCAAGGTAAATATTAAGGCAATCCAAGAAGCGATCGCTGAGGGAAAGTTAACATTGTTCGTGGACGTAATGCATGGAGCCGCAGCAGGTGGTTTAGCAAAAATTTTAGAATTACCATCGCCCGATCGAGCAAACTTAATTGAGATTAATTCTGATAACGATCCACTCTTTGGTGGTGGCGCTCCCGAACCCCTCCCCCGTTATATCGCGGAAATTCTCCGCCAAGTCAAAACCTATCACCGCGATCACCCCGAAAAGACTTTAGTAGGATTTGTCTTTGATGGCGATGCCGATCGCATTGCGGCTATTGATAGCGAGGGGAATTTCCTAAGTTCGCAGATCCTCATTCCCATTCTCTTAGAACATCTTGCCAAATATCGTAGTTTTAAAGGAGAATTGATTAAAACCATCAGTGGCTCCGACCTGATGCCTAAGGTTGCTAGCCTTTTCGATTTACCAGTATATGAAACACCCGTTGGGTACAAGTATATTGCGGAGAGAATGCTGTCAGGAACACCTTGCTTACTGGGTGGCGAAGAATCGGGAGGCATTGGCTATGGCAATCATATTCCCGAACGGGATGCCTTGCTCTCGGCTCTATATGTATTAGAAGCGATCGCCATATCAGGCAAAGATCTAAGCGTTCTATACCGCGATCTCCAAAAGCAAACTAATTTTTTCTCCCATTACGATCGCATTGACAAAAAACTGTCAGGCATGACTGCCCGCGAGAAATTAGTCTCTACGCTCCAACAATTCTCATTAACAGAAATCGCTGGACGCAAAGTCATCGAAGCTCAAGCCCCCGATGGATTTAAGTTTCGATTGGCTGACGGCAGTTGGCTGCTAATTCGTTTTAGTGGTACTGAGCCTCTGCTGCGTCTCTACTGCGAAGCAGCAACGCCTGAACTCGTGCATAAAACCCTTAACTGGATTTCTAACTGGGCAGAACAATTTAACTAAATTTCTAAATAAAGAGGGCGCTTTGCGCCCTCTTTATTTAGAAATTTACAAAATTGCTGTAATTAAAACCTAGAGGAGCGTAACGCCTGCGTAGCGGGCGTTACGCTCCTCTAGGTTTTAAGTTTACTTATGC
>NZ_LIRE01000127.1 GCF_001402795.1 Pseudanabaena sp. 'Roaring Creek' | reverse complement strand
ATGGAAACAATCGAACCTGTCAAGCTATTACGCCTCATCAATGAACCTGAATTAGTCTATTCATGACTATTCCCAACCCATGACCTTCACAGCAATCCTAGAGAATATAGCCAAATCAACCGTCGCCACAAAAATAGGCGAGAAACTCAAAACAGCCAAAAGCATATCCCTATCAGGACTATCACGCTTAGGCAAAGGACTGATTAGCACCCACCTATGTCAACGACAAACCAAACCATTACTCATCGTCACTGCCACTGTCGAAGAAGCGACCCGATGGGCTTTACAACTACAGTCAATGGAATGGGAAAGCGTCTATCTATATCAACCCCTTGATACATTTCCCTACGAACCATCCCAAATCGATTTAGAAACTGCTTGGACAAGGATTGAGATATTAGCAGAATTGCTTGCCAAACCACAGCATAATCTAGCGATCGCTACCACCATTAACGCACTACAGCCCCATCTACCATCCACTCAAGTCTTCCAAAAACATAGCCTCTATCTCAATATCGGTGATTCGCAATCAGTTAAATTACTAGCTGCGGCTCTGCAAAGATTAGGATATGAAGAAGTTAAAGAAGTAAAGGAATCAAAACAATGGAGCCGCAAAGGATTCAGTTTTGAAGTATTTCCAATTAATCGAAATCTACCCGTGCGCCTAAGCTGCAATCGCGGTACTGTCGAGAAAATCAGAGAATTTGACCCCACTAATCCCAAGAACTTTACTGACCTATCCAGCATTGCGATCACCCCTATCGATTTGCATGAGTTTGTTGCTCACAAGTCATCATTACTGCATTACTTACCCAAGAACTTCATTGTTGCCATTGATGAACCTGAACAATGTCAGAGCTATGGCGATCGCTGGTACGAAGCTGCGGAAGAACTTTATCAAAATCAATCTCAAGCCGATACACCGAAACTGCATTGGGACTTTGCTAAATGCGTGACTGAGGCAAAGAAGTTTCAGATGCTTCAACTTACCGAGCGATCGCTTAAACCCAGAGCCAATATTTTTGATTTTGCCAGTGCCTCTATTCCCCTAGTTCCCCATCAGTTTGACCAGATTGCGGCGCTGATTCGTGAATATCTCAACTCAGAATATCAAGTCACGCTGATTTCGGCTCAACCTCTGCGTGTGGCAACTTTGCTCAAAGAGTATGACTGCATTGCTAACTTTGTCAGTAATCCTGATGATTTACAGTCCATTGCGCGGATTCAGAAAGCTGGTAAACCAGTGATTTTGAAATATTCGGGAATGATGGAGATGCAAGGCTTTGTTTTGCCTAGTTGCAAGCTGGCGCTCTTGACCGATCGCGAATTATTCGGACAGCAATTATTAGCATCGCCAACCTTTGTCCATCCCTCACATATAACTTCTGCTAAGTCAGTGAATCCTGACGAGCTAAATGTGGGTGATTATGTCGTGCATCGTAAATATGGGATTGGTAAATTTACGCGCTTTGAAACCATTGAAGTGAAGGGGGAAAAGCAACCGCATTACATTGTTGAGTTTGCTGATGGTAAAACTGCGGTGGCGATCGCGCAGGAAAACGAGAAGATTCTCTCCCGCTATCGCAGTGCTTCTAATAAGCCTCCTAAGTTAAATAGCATCGCCAATACAAAGGCTTGGGATAATGCACTGAACAAGTGTCAAAAGGAGATTTACAAGTTAGCAAGGGATTTACTGCAACTCTATGTTCGCCGCGCCAATTTAGTCGGCTATGCTTTTCCCCCTGATACCGATTGGCAACAGGAGATGGAAGATTCTTTTCCCTATCAACTCACACCAGATCAGGTCAAAGCTGTTCAAGATGTGAAGCAAGATATGGAAAGCGATCGCCCGATGGATCGGCTGGTTTGCGGTGATGTGGGCTTTGGTAAAACAGAGGTGGCGGTAAGGGCAATTTTTAAGGCGGTTTGTGCGGGTAAACAAGTGGCTCTGTTAGCTCCGACGACGATTCTGGCGCAGCAGCATTTTCATACGCTCCAAACTCGGTTTGCGGCTTATCCTTTCACAGTGGATATCGTAAATCGGTTTCGCCCTGCGAAGGAGCGCAAGCAGGTTTTACAACAGGTTGCTGGTGGTAAGGTGCAAGTCATTGTCGGTACGCATCAGCTTTTGTCAAAGGATGTTGAGTTTCATGATTTGGGTTTACTGGTGATTGATGAGGAGCAACGCTTTGGGACTTTGCAGAAGGAGAAAATTAAGACGATGAAGGGGGATGTGGATTTATTGACTTTGAGTGCTACGCCGATTCCGCGTACTCTCTATGCGGCACTTTCTGGAGTGCGAGAAATGAGTGTGATTGCGACTCCTCCTCCCTCAAGGCGATCGATTCAAACCCATTTGTCTGCCTATGATGCGTCTCTGGTGAAAACAGCAATTCGGCATGAGTTAGACCGTGGTGGTCAGGTGTTTTATGTTGTGCCGCGTATTGAGGGCATTGAGGCGATCGCTGTTTCTTTGCAGTTGATGTTACCGAATGTGAGATTGGCGATCGCGCATGGGCAAATGCAGGAGTCGGAGTTAGAGGCGGCGATGGTTGCTTTTAATAATAATGATGCGGATATTCTCCTCTGTACCACGATTATTGAGTCGGGTTTAGATATTCCGCGTGTGAATACGATTTTGATTGAGGATGCTCATAAGTTGGGTTTGGCGCAACTTTATCAATTGCGTGGTCGCGTTGGTCGGGCAGGGATTCAAGCTCATGCTTATTTGCTGTATCCTCCTAATCTTGAGTTGACAGATTCAGCTAAGAGGAGATTGGATGCGATTCAGGAGTTTAGTCAGCTTGGTTCGGGCTATCAACTGGCGATGCGCGATATGGAAATTCGTGGATTGGGGGATCTCTTGGGTGAGGAGCAGTCGGGTCAGGCGGATGTGATTGGCTTTGCGTTGTACATGGATTTACTTCAGGAATATATTAACGAGTTACGGGGGAAGATTTTGCCTGAAGTTGCGGATACTGAGCTTCAGTTGCCGCGTTTGGTGGCTTTTATTCCTGATAGTTATATGGCGGATAGTAAGACGAAGATTAATGCTTATTTGACTTTGGCGAAGGTGAAGTCGAAGGAGGATATTCTCAAGTTGGCGGCGGTTTGGGAAAGTCTGTATGGGACTTTGCCTGAAGAAACTCAGGTATTGCTCAGGGTGATGGAACTGAAGTTGGTGGCGCGGAAGGTTGGGGTGTTTCGCATTTATGCGTCAGAGGATGGGCGCGATCTGTTTCTAGACTCGAAGCTTACGGATTCGCTTTGGGAGTTACTTCATGCAAAGATCCCGATTGAGTTCTATTATCGCTTCTCTTTTGAGAAAGGGAGAATTAAGATCACGAGTCTGGCTCTCCTGCCTGGGGATAAGCAGGTGCATTTCTTGATTGAGTGGTTGGGCTGTTTTTTGAGTTGAATCTATTTTTATTTCTGTAACTTAGGCGATCGCTTGCCAATATTTGGCGTTTATAAATCTTTCCAAATGTCCCACGTTTGTTGTGGCTACTAGGACAATGCGATCTTCTAGCCGAGGTTTGGAGCATTTTCGATAGTCGTATTTATTGAAATCTTATTATATGATGAGGTTAACTTAAGGGTTAATTAATAAAAATCAGAAAGATTAGGTCTCCTGTAGATGACTATTTTACAAAAAGTAATTAAAAATTATGGTGGATTCAGCGAAGCTATAGATATGGTAGGCGAAGAGTGTCTAGAGACTTTTTGCGATAGGTTATATGCTACATTTTGCAAAGAATATACTAATGCCAGTTACATAACCAATCTAAAATGGATGTTAAGACATTTCTATGCCTCAAAAAAAATAACCTTAAGTGCTTTATTCTTTACTCAAACAGAAGAATTAAATGGGAAAAATCTTAAAAATTTGACATTTTATACTTGTTATTACTCATTATTTAATGCTCTTCTATCCAATCTTATCCTTACCCCATACATAAAAATCGAAAAGATACGACGAATATCTCACTCACAAGTCTTCCGAGACATTGATAATTATTTTGTCAGATTTGGAATATACGACAGCCAAGTTAAAGATCTTCTAAATGAACTAAGACTTACAAGAGAGCTTTATAGCTATCATTTGCCTCTAGGTGGTTCTGATGTCAAGGAAGGGAAAGCTCTTAATGCTGACAATCTATTTAATAGACTTAATAATAAAATTATTCCCATAATACAGATGTCTAACCTCATTTCTTATATGTCCTATTATGCATGGGAGAAGAAAGTTGGGAGAGCAATTGATGAATATGAAAGTCATCAAAGAGAAGCAAACGATTTATTTTTTTCTTTTATTACGTCATATGATAATTTAGGGAACCATTGTCTCATTGACGACGATGATTACTCTCGGCAAGGATATGTGCTTAGGAAGTTGAAGACTCCACTTCCTATTAGTTGGTTCATAACAGAAAAGATATGTGAAGATCTTGAGTGTGGGTGGGAACAGGATGATACGAAACATGGATTTGATATATCGAATGTTAGCAGATTTCTTTCAGACATAATTTGATTGAAATTAAGAATTTGCTTAACTTGAATGCACGCAGAGGTTGGCTTGAAAATTACACTGGCAGTAAAAAGCGGTAAAGGTTCTCTATTCTCTACACTCAGTCAATATTAGATAAATAGAAAGTGTTCTTTTTGTTAGTGAGATATGTGAAATAATCGCAATTTACCGACAACAAAATCAAAATTGCTATATAAATGGTAAAGCGATCGCTACATCTATCTGTCCTTTTGGCTTATGCCTGACAACATCGACTACCTCCAAGGCATCATCGAACGCCTCACCTTTCAGTCCGAAGAGACAGGCTATACCGTAGCGCGGCTAAAAGTGCCCAAGGCTCAAGACCTAATCACCATAGTCGGTAACTTTGCCAATATCCAAGCAGGACAGAC
>NZ_LIRE01000126.1 GCF_001402795.1 Pseudanabaena sp. 'Roaring Creek' | reverse complement strand
TTTTAGGGTTTTAATTATGCTTAACTGCTTAATTAGAATAAAATAAAAATAAATTTTTCCAGATAGATATGCAAAGGCGACATCTATACATTTTGTCAGTATGTGCAACGGTTTGCTTGTTTGGACTAGAGGTTAAGTCAGCAAGAATCTTTAATTCTCATACTGACAAAATTCCCAGTCCTGCGGAAATGTCTCAAATTGCGGATTCGTTGAGTCCTGAGGAGATCTCACAACTAGAAATTGATGACGTACTGCGCGATCGCCTTCGCTTCGATCCGCAATGGCAAGAAATCGTTCAAGCTGTCCGCGAAGATATCATGCGGGGAAGATGGGGGAAAAATCCTGCTTGGAAACGCTACGGCGCAAAAGCCTATCCTCTACTGAGCTACTATGCCAGTCTAGGTGAAGGAATGCGACAACAGTATGGTGTTGAAGGCATTCGCAGCCTTGGCAAACCCTATACGACTATATGGTTGCGTCAACAAATAAAGCGAAAGATTACTCGTATGGGTAGCGGCTGGAACGCCCGCTATAGATCACTTTTTGAAGATGAATATGGCAATTGGGGGAGGCGGATTACATCTTGGGAGAAGGATTTTGGTTTGGACGATCCTAAAGTAAGAGCAGAGTTGATCGCCTTAGCTAAAGCGAATCTGGAACCTAGAGATTCTCCGCTATTCTATGGTTTCAACTATCTTTTTTTGGAAAATCTGCATGAATATGAAGCCATTTATGGTAGGTACTATTCTGAAGCTAAGGCTTTTGTAGTGCCATCTGAATGGATGAAGTTTGAGCAGTTGCAAGATCCGACAGAAAGCCAAATAAACGAGGCGATCGCTTTATACCAAAAACAATCCATTGATGACCGAGAGCGTATTTTGGTCGAACGTCTGGGCAAAATTAAGGCAGGAGAGATTACGCCCTTTGGACTTGACTTCTTTTGGGCTTTAGCAAATGACAAGTCTAAAGATGAAGAAAAAGCCAAAGATCGGATCTGGGCGATCGCCGAACTCGATCGGCATGGAGACGAGCAAGCGTCGGAAATCCTTCAAGATATTTTGGAGAATGACTTGCCAGAACTTTATCCCCTTACCTATCTTGCTGGGACATTAAATTACTCAGCAAGGCGCTGGCACGCTTATTTCTTACTTTTGGGAATAGTGGAGAAATATCCGCAGTCAAAATTTGTGAAGGGATTTCGCGAATATGGGGATTTAAGGGGACGTTCTTATTTTGGTAATGAGGTGCGCAGTCAAGAAATCCTCGATCGCAATGTAAAGATGACAGATCGGGAACGTCTTAATGCTTGGCAAGACTGGCTCGATCGATATGGAGATCATTCAGCGGCAGACGATGCCTCTTACTACCTTGCCTTAAGCTTGCAGGACAATAATGACATTATGGGAGCGATGCGCCTCTGGATGAAAATAATGGCACAACCGATGGGCGATCGCGATGCCCTCTATCTCGCCTTTCCCCATATTCGCATCTTGCTAGTAGACAGTCAAAGATAATTTGGCGGGTAAAATAAAGGGACAGAAAATAGTAAGGAAAAAGGTATGTCAGCAAAACGATACAAAGTGACATTAACCGAAGAAGAACGCCAAAAACTAGAACAAATCACTAAAAATGGTAAGTCGGCAGCAGCCAAAATTAACCATGC
>NZ_LIRE01000125.1 GCF_001402795.1 Pseudanabaena sp. 'Roaring Creek' | reverse complement strand
TTAGGCTCTTGCGGATAAAAAATGTCCCACCAAATTTATCTAGCTTCGACCTCACTCAGCTAACGTTGGCTGAGCGAAGTCGAAGCCACAGGTACTTTAATTAATATTGCGGTTTTCAAATGAGTGCATACCCATTTGAAAACAAACAACAATCCTAGTAAGGATTTTGAGCTTTCATTTTGCCGTAGGCAAAATGAAAACTGCAATAGCAATTCCCTTAACTAGGTCGTTTATAGCGGACTAGCCAAGTGAAAAAGAGAATAGGTAGGGAAAAAGCGACTAGACTTTCAGCCCAGAAGAAACATAGGAAATCCGACAATGCTCCTAAGGGAGGAACTCCAGGCTGGAGATTTCGCACCGCTGGCAAAGCAAATAACATACCAGCAATGAGGGTAAACATACCAAACTCAATGGGACGGGGTTGCCAAAGCACGACGATAGACATGGTGAATATCACTAAGCCAATCAACCACATGGCAAGCATCAAAAAGATAGAAAAGGATTTAGTGATGATCGATCGCGATACTTTTATCCGCAGCCCCTTGACTTCGTCGGTAGACTCAAACTCATTCTTCGGAATATAGTCTGCATCAACGTTATAGCCTGATACGGCTCCATAGAAATGTACTACTATGGGAATTTCTTCCTTATCATCTTTAGGATTGGTAAAAAAGACGTAGAGGTCAGAGACATGGAAATCAAAGGGATAATCGCTAACCCTACCATTAACTATAGAGATTGTCCCCGTTACGGAGTCGAGAATGTGATTTTTTTCAAGAGTAACTTCAGATTTACCGCTTTCGATGCCCGTAAAAAGTTTTAGATCTTTGGCGAGGTAGAATTCTTTCGTTGAATAAGTTCCTTCTGGTTTAGGCGCAAATCGAAGAGTCAGTTCGCCTTTAATGGGGTCGATCGCCAATAGATTAATATCAATATCAAGACGATTCGGTATTTTATCATCGCCAAAGCTCAGATCGGCCGATCGCTGAGTGCGATCGTTTTGGTAGAAATAGAGAGCGCTAGAGAATGCACCAATAAAGAGGGCTAAGAATAGCAAGATAAGAATGATGCGTTTCCCAAGAAGCTTACGAGCAGTACCTTCCATAAAGTTTAACTCAGTAATTATGAATTAGGGGATTGATGATTTACTAACAAATCACTACTCAGACTACCCCACTTTGCGCTCGGTCACTAGGGTGAGGCTAGTCCATTCTCCCTTGCGATCGTAGGTGCGGATTATCCGTTGATGTAGATCTGGCTCGATGAGCCATGACAGGGATAATTGAAATGGCTGACGGTTAACGATCGCGATCGGACAGGTTATCGATGCGCCATCGGGTAAAAATAAGGTCTGGCTCGTCATTTGATCCGTCATTTGATGCGTAATTTGATCGGTCGATAGGGAATCGGGCAAATTATCTCCCTCAAAGTTGAGGATGTGGGGATAATGAGCATCTTGCCTGCCAGTTGAGGTAATCGTTTGCAATCCCCTGTTTGTCTGCATTTGCAGGGACATGATCGCGCGATCGCCATCATATTGCCATTCCGTCGTAGTGGATATACTCTCAGGCTCGAACCAATCAGCAGCAATTACCATCGCAGAACCTTCCCATTTACCGATTAAGTCATTTATTGTTAAAGGAGGACGCTCGGGGCTATTGCTATGGGGTAAATGCTCACGAATGAGCGTAAAGTAGTTCAGGTGACTGGCTTTATCGTAGAGAGCTACTAACCGCAAACGGCGATCGCCATAAATCAAGCCTAGCTCTGCGCCAAATTCACTATAGGGGGCAAATTGCAACGAGCCCTGCGAAAAAGCCCCGTTCTCAAAAAAGCTGGTACTGCGGTTGAGAGTGCGGTATTCCAAAACTAAGTCCTGTGGCTGTCCCCCATAAAAGCGTCGCACTACCTGACGCATGGTTTGGTGGTCGGCTTGCAGTTCCAGACTGGTTTCGCTAGGAATGTCTTCTAAGATTTCGCCACTTGGGGATATACGCGTAAAGGAACCTTGCCAACAGCCAAGATTTTGGAGCAAACATTCCCATTGCGATCGCATAATTTTTTATTCCCAAACCAATTTTTGTCTAGTGTATCAGGACTAGAAAGAGAGTGGCGGCGCTTCGCACCGCCACTCTCTTTCTAGCGGCAGCTATATCTTCAGGCAAGTCCTTACTTTTGCGATTGTTTTAAGGGGATTTCAATGGTGAACTCAGTCCCAATCCCTACTTCAGACCGAAAAGAAAGCTTACCGCCATGATTTTCAGTAACGATCTGGTAAGCGATCGATAGTCCCAAACCCGTACCTTTTCCAACGGGCTTAGTCGTAAAAAATAGGTCAAACAAACGGTTACGAATATCTTCAGGGATACCACTACCATTATCGGCAATTTTAACGACTAAGCGATCGCCCTGAGGTTGATCGTTAAGAATTTCCGTCCTAATCAGGATTGTGGATACTTTGCCATCTTTTCTCGTCCATTGTGGTTTATCGTCCACCATTTGCCACAGACCATTATGCTCGGCATCCGACTCAAGGGCATCGATCGCATTGGTCAGCAAATTCATAAACACTTGGTTTAGCTGTCCTGCATAGCATTCGACTTCAGGAAGATCGCCATAGTCTCTGTTAATGAGAATCTCAGGACGACTAGGGGTAGATTTAATGCGACTTTGTAAAATCATCAAAGTACTATCAATTCCCTCATGGATATCCACATACTTAGCCCCTGCTTCATCGCTGCGAGAGAACTTATTGAGGGACAGGACGATTTTATGAATCCGTTCAGCACCAAGGCGAATGGAACCAATTAATTTTGTAAAGTCTTTGGCAAGAAAATCTATATCGATCTCCTGCAACTTCGCTTGAACTGGTTCGACTGGCGTTGGATAAGTTACGCGATATGCCTCTACAAGACTCAAGAGATCGGCCGTATAGGTATCGGCATAGGAGAGATTGCCATAAATAAAGTTCACGGGATTGTTAATTTCATGGGCAATCCCCGCCACCAATTGCCCAAGTCCAGACATTTTTTCGGCTTGAATCAATTGCGATTGAGTACTTTTTAGCTCTTGTAACGCATATTCTAGTTTTTCAGCTTGCAGGCGATACTTTTCTTCAGAGGCGCGGACGAGAGCTTCAGCAGCAAGACGTTCGGTAATATCGCGCAAACTCCACACTCGCCCCGCACGACCATCTAAAACATGTTGGGGTTGCGAATAACATTCTAGAGTGCGACCATCATCGAGTTCTACGACCTCGAAGCTATTTTGGTCGCCGCTTAACTCCTTACCAAAGTTATGTAGATACTTAGATGAGGTAATCCTTTGGGTCACATATTCAAGGATTTGGGTATCGTTATGAGATGTAAAAATGCGATCGGGAATGCGCCATAGTTCGACAAATTTTTGATTGCAAATAGTAATACTGCGGCATTCATCTAACACCAAAATACCATCGGCAGTTGCCTCAAGGGTTGCGCCGAGGGCTGCAAAACTTTTGTTGATTTCGGCTTCTGCAACTTGGCGATCGCTAATATTTGTACAGACATAGGTCGTACCGATCACCTGACCCGATGGATTTTTGACAGGATTGACCCGAAGCGCCATGGGCACATCTTGGCGATGACGATCGCGCATATGTAGTTCGCTCGACCAATTACCACCACGCATGACTGCCTTGTGAATTATTTGAGAAGTTTCTATATCAGCAAATAAGCAGGCAAAGTTTTGCTCTTCCTGCAATGCTGATAGATCATAGGCAAATAGATCGCTAAAAGCCAGATTAATGTAGATCGGCTTCCCCGTCTCATCAGTAATACAGATCGCATCATTAGCACTCTCAATCGCCGTACCAATCTTGGTAAAAGCATCTTCTAGATATCGACGTTCCTCAATTTCCTCTGATAGCTGTTGTTTTAAGGACGAGCTCAGGGGATCGGTTAATTCCTGACTGGCAATAATTATGCCCCCTGCGGAGCCGTCATCTCCATACCATGTCTGCACATTCCACTGAAAAGTATGAGCTGACTCACCACGAGTCATAATCTCAATTTCCCCTGCATAATGCATCTGACCACCGCTTAAGCAGCGCTCCAAACCATTTTTATGGGCGATCGCCCTCGGTAAGGAATCATAAAGATTGGTACCAATTAGTTTGAGGCGTGGGATACCAAGCATTTTGACCCAAGGCTGGCTCACCAGTATATAGTTCATATCGCAATCGAACATTGCGATCGGCACGGGACAGAATTCCACAAACCATCGCAGATACTTTTCTGCGTGGTTAGCACGGGTTAAAATTGTTCCCCACTGGGCTTTTGGGTTGGCTTTTGCCATCCTAACCTTACTTACTTGCGAATTGGACTAAATATTCATTTAAAGATTCTAGCTGCTTCCGAATTTCTAGAGTGTGTTATCTGAACCACAATTTAGATTTTTGTGTTCAACACTCTTTTCGCCAGTGAATAATTAGGGGGAAGCAAAGCCACTCCCTAGTTATTCACTTTATTCTACCTAATTCTTTTAGGTAAGTATTTAGGGAGAGCGAACCGCCTGCTAAGCGGGCGGTTCGCTCTGTGGTTTGGTTTTTCCAAGCAGAAAATGGCGTAGTCATTTTCTGCTTTGGTATAGGGATGGACGACGCTTCGCGCCGCCAATCCTTACCGTATAAATCCTTTCCTTTTTAAAACGACCATTCTTTAAGAGTGGGAAAGGAGTATGAATATGTATGGACATGTATGGACATGTATGGACATGTTAAAATCTAGCTGAGTCACAAATTTAAAGAAGTCATGAGGACAGTCCCTTCGGTGCAGCAATATCCGATCTTCGGCTCTGAAATTAAATGTCCCCATTGTCGGCAAATTATTCCTGCTTTAATTTTGACTGACACCTATCTTTGTCCTAGGCATGGAGCCTTTGAGGTCGATCGCAATTGCAAAGATCTCGTCCATTTGCAGTCCGATCGCCAATGGAGACTATGGAACGATGAATGGTATCGACAACATATTCATCCCGATGGGATTCGTTTTGAAATCCATGAATGTATTGATCGACTTTACACGCAAGGCTATCGTGCCCTTAAGGTGACCATCGCCCAACGCTATACAAATCTGGTAATTCCTTACCTCGAAACTACTGCGATCGGTTCTAATATTCAAAAACTCTATGGATTAAACGTAGAATTTAGCCCTCCCGAAGAGCAGGAAGCCCGTTGGGGAATCATCAATTTCGAGATCGAAAAAGAGTTGGGCACGCCCAAAGGCTATCCCTATTTCCGTTCGTTTTAATGAATCGCTACTATAGCTACAGTCACTCAAACCCCAAGCATTGACTGGCGGCGCAAGCGCCGCCAGTCAATGCTTGTTTATTTTGCTGTGGTCTTGCGCCAAGTCTGCCAGCCCTCCCAGCGTCCGCCCCACCCTGCCCTTAGTTTTTGGTTCGCAATGTTGCCGTCTTTCGGCAAAAACCTCAACCATTGCAATAAGCCAAAGGCCTCAGATGTGCCGATCGCGATCGCCCAGATTGCAAAAACAAATCGATGCAGGGGTGATAGATATTCCAATAGGGCAACTGTCTCATTATGGACGGCATTGACTGAGGCTTGAGAGTTAAAGGCATGGCGTTGATCCTCATCAAAGCGTTGAGCGGGAAAGTGATCGACCGCGATTTGCGGATCGTAAATTAATTTCCAACCTTGTTTTTTCATCGCTAATGAAAAAGCCAGCTCAAAATGTACCTGTGCACCCGATCCCCGCATTCTGTGATCGAAATGTAAGCCAGCGATCGCCTGACGACGAAAACTCATGTTTACCCCCTTGAGAACATCAACTTCACGCCCTTCACCGCTCCCAATGTGATGGTTGCCAATCACCCGACCAAACCATTGCAACTTACCGACTACCGCCTTCGCTCCATCCTCCAGCTTTGTGCCGTAATATACCCAATCTCGACCGCCAACCCCGCCAATCTTTTCGTCAGCTAGATAGTAAGCTTCTATCCTCTGCAACCAATCTGGATGGGGAGCCGCATCATCATCAGTAAAGGCAACAATATCTCCCCCTGCCGCATCAAGCCCAATATTCATCGCGGCGATTACGCCCGTCACGGTTACTGTCGCCGTATGCAAAGGTAATGCCTCGCGATCGTAGCTTTCCAGAAATTGCCAAGTTTCGCGATCGGTATCGCGGACAATCACCCATACCTCATCCACAGGACGATTTTGTAACTTCAAAGCTGTTAAGCATCGTGCTAGGTCTTGAGGACGCAGATAGGTTGGCACAACTACAGTTATCTTCATAGAAATATTTTCCAGAAATTAGTTATGAAATTAGGGATTTTAAGTTAATCGCAATCTTAAATGAGACAGTGTGAAGAATTAGACGTTGCGGCGCTTCGCGCCGCAACGTCTAATTCTTCACTGGG
>NZ_LIRE01000124.1 GCF_001402795.1 Pseudanabaena sp. 'Roaring Creek' | reverse complement strand
CTAAAACCTGCGGCGCACGCTGCGCGTGCGCCGCAGGTTTTAGACCAATTCACGAAAGTGTGACGACACTTTTGTGAATTAAAAACCAAAGCCAGTAAGGGTTGTCAAAGCTCAAAATGGCGTAGCCATTTTGAGCTTTCGTATTACGGTCATTTCTAGCCCAAGTGAAGATTGAAGATTAAGGTAGTAGGAGATTTGCGTTAATTTTGGGTTATGTTAATAAGAATATACTTTTAAAAAGTTTTATTCACGGTTATTCAGGGTTTTAAAATGACAGCAAAAATACAGTTGGCGATCGGCATTGATGAAGAAGCTTCAGATGTCAAAATCACAAGGTCTAAAGACGGAGATACCAGTGTTGCTGTGTTTATCTTTGAAGCACCCAACTGTATGACTGGCAAAGATGCAGGGAACAATGAGATCCTCGGAATGTACATGATCGATGAAGAAGGCGAAATGGTGACTCGCAACGTCAATGCTAAATTCATCAATGGTAAATCAGCAGGAATTGAAGCGATTCATAAACTCAATGGACAGAATGAATGGGAACGTTTTTTGCGATTTATGAATCGCTATGCTGAAGCTAATGGTATGAGTTTAAATAAAGCATAAAATTAAAAAAACTATGCAGCCATCTCAAAACCCTTGTCCCGATCCTCCATCCTATCAAGTTCATTTTGCAGTGATCACTGTTAGCGATACCCGTACCCCTGAAACCGATAAAAGTGGAAATTTTATCAAACAATCGATGACTAATGCTGGGCATATCTTGGATTACTATGCCCTAGTTAAGGATGAACCCGACGAAATTCGGGAGCAAATGCTTAATTTGGCAACGATCGCCGATCTCGATGCTATTATCCTGAACGGTGGGACGGGGATCGCGCCAAGGGATACCACCTATGACGCGATCGCAGCATTACTCGAAAAAACACTCCCAGGATTTGGGGAAATGTTTCGTTATTTGAGTTGGCAAGAGGTTGGTTCGAGGGCGATCGCTTCGCGTTCGGAAGCAGGAATTTACCAAGGAAAATTAGTATTTTCGCTGCCTGGATCGAGTAATGCGGTAAAACTAGCGATCGAGCAACTAATTTTGCCTGAAATCATTCATCTTGTCCGTCAATTAAAGGGCTTACATTAGTGATCTCTAGCTGTCGCTACGTATGTTAAGGTAAAAGAAGAAAAGAAGGTTGGCGCGAAGCGCCAACCTTCTTTTCTTAAGGGCTGACTAGCAGAGAATCTCCTAATTTGAGAACTTTGCCTGCTTCAGTTACGGGAATGCGTGTATTCAGGGTAAATCGGTAGAAATGGTTGAAGCGCGATCGCTCTACGTTATCTGGCAAAGTTGCCGCTCTTTGACTAGAAAATATTTTTTGGAACTTGGGATAGATTTCGCCTGTATCAGCATCACGGGTGGGAACGGGGCAGCGTTGACATGGATTTACACCTAAAAACTGGATCGAACCTATGCGAAAAGGGACTGTTTCCCCCGACTTTGTAAATAGCCGATCTTCCCAAAATGGGGCTGTACCTGAGATCTCTAAATTGGTACGAAAGCGCCGCCGAATTTGCTCTAAGTCAATGTTCGGCTCTTCATACCAACTTTGCACGGTTTTGAGAGATGCCTCCGAAACCACAGTTGGCCCCCAAGCCTCAAGATCGTCGGGAAATCCATTGGCAACATTTTGCCGAAGTTCTACGGGTTGACCGAAAAATTCGCTCAACCAATTGGCAAGCAATTCTCTCTCTCGATCTAAATTAAAAGTAAATACTTCGTTTTTCTCCTGATTTTGGCGATCGTTTTGGTGATGGATTTGGAGGTGGATTTGGCGATCAGCTAGGTTATAACTGGCTCTAATTAAATGAATCTGGGGATATAGCTTGGCATTGATATATTTCCCATGCCGATCGACTATGGCAAATTCGCGATCGCCCTTTAAGGCTCCACCAGAGGAAATCTCTATCTCATTTAAGGAAACAGGATCGAGAGATTTGATGGGAAAAATCAGAATTTTACTGAGGCTTACCATAGGAGCTATAACAGTTGAAATGTAGATGTTGATGGAAAAACCTTACCAAATATTCCTCTATAGCTAGAACAAATC
>NZ_LIRE01000011.1 GCF_001402795.1 Pseudanabaena sp. 'Roaring Creek' | reverse complement strand
GGCTTTGAGAGAGGGTTTGCGTAGCAAACCCTCTCTCAAAGCTAGTTTCAAATTATCCTGAACTCACGTTTATTAACCATTAAAAAAGAGAAGGATTCTGTATATCCTTCTCTTTTACCTATTATTCAGGATTTTGTTTTTTATTTCTTAGGAGCCATTAGCATCGTGATATTTCTACCTTCGCGTTTGGGATATTGCTGAATTTCGGCGACAGATTCAAGATCGCTTGCCATCCGATTCAATAAAACCTCGGCAAGATCTACGTGTTGAATCTCCCGACCGCGAAACATTACTGTTGCTTTAACCTTATCTCCTTCTTTCAAGAAGCGCTCAGCATGATTGATGCGCACTTTGTAGTCATGCTCCTCAATCTTGTAACGCATCTTTACTTCTTTAACATCGGAGGTATGTTGTTTTTTACGAGCTTCGCGGGCTTTCTTTTCCTGTTCAAACTTGAATTTGCCATAGTCCATAATCCGACAAACAGGAGGATCTGCCTTATCGCTGACCAACACAAGATCTAGCTCTTTTTCTTCAGCCATTTTCAAGGCTTCTTTGGGGGTTAGGATGCCGAGTTGCTCTCCCTCCATATCAATGACTCGAATTTTTGGATATCTGATACGTTCGTTGATTTGGGGGAGGTCTTTAATTGGCTTTTTAGTCATGAAATCTCTGTTGTCTAGACTCTTTGGGGTATTGGTTTAAATTACTAGTGGTTTACAAATTTATGCAGCTATTGGGCGCTCTATTCATACCAAATATTTGATATGCTTAAGCTTAGCAAATTTTTTTACTTGACATAAACGTTTAAGTATAGTACGAACTACCACTTAATGTGTCAAGTATTAGACTATTATTTTTCGTAAATTTTGTTTAACCATCTCTGAGGTTACCCGATCGCTTAGGGTTACCGATCCGATCGCTGTAGGTAAAATAAAGCGCACTTGACCTGCTTCGACCTTTTTGTCCGTGGATAGGGTAGCCACGATCGCCTCAATATCAATATCTGCTGGCAAGGTTTGAGGCAGACGGGCTTTGGTAATCAGTGCAAGCTGTTGAGCTTGGTCGTTAGCTGACCACATGTCCATTTCTACGGCGATCGCCCCTGCGATTACCATGCCTAAACCGACCCCTTCACCATGATTGTAAAGACGATAATTGGTAACGGATTCGATCGCATGACCGACCGTATGTCCGTAATTAAGAATGGCGCGTAGATTACCTTCTTTTTCATCCTTAGAGACTACTTCGGCTTTGGCTTTAGCACAGCGGTAGAGAATAGCCTGTAAAAGTTCCGCAGAAATATAGCTCAATCGATCGAGGCGATCGCATTGGGTAAGGAGATCGAATAGCTCGCGATCCCAAATTACGCCGTACTTAATTACCTCCGCCATGGCTGAGCGAAACTCACGGGCGGGTAAAGTTTTCAAAACTTCAGGATCGATCCAGACTAAACGCGGTTGATAGAAGGCTCCGATCAAGTTTTTGCCCTGAGGGTGGTTGATCCCCGTCTTGCCACCGATCGCTGAGTCCACCATCGCCAAAAGTGTTGTTGGTACTTGAATGAGATCGATCCCACGCAACCAAGTTGCCGCAGCATAGCCAGACATATCGCCGATCACGCCACCACCGAGGGCAACGATCGCCGACGAGCGTTCTAAACGATGGGCAAGCGCGGCATCATAGATTTTTTGGAGGGAGTTGGCGGTTTTAAAGCGTTCACCCGCTGGCAAGATGAGATGGGCAATATCGAACCCTGCGTCATGTAAGGATGCTGTTACGGTCTCGCCATAGTGCTTGTAGATGACTGGATTCGAGACGATTAAGACTTTTTTGCTTTTTTTGCCTAAACCAATTTCTAATAATTTCGCCCCCAAATGTTTGAGGCTATGAGCCGCGATCGCGATGTCATAACTGCGATTAGGCTGGGAGTCATTGTGGAGATCGACGGAAACTAGCGCGGAATAATCGGGCATATTTCTAAATAAATGGTCTAGCTTCTATGGTAACAGGCGATCGCCCAGAAAGAGAAAGTGGCGCAGAGCGTCACAGGGCAACCGCATAAAAAATCAAAGGGAAAGGAGATGGTTTAGATAAGCCAGATCCCAAGCCGCCTTATTACGTTTCGCCCGCATACTGAACTTAGAAGACTTATCGCGACTTAAGAGATTAAGAGCAAAGTGTCGCAAGACAGCCATATTTTCAGGAGAATGATCTTTGCGAATACGGGAAGCATCTTCGTGAAAAGAGACATCCAAAACCCAATGCAATGAATTTTCAATCGACCAATGGGTACGAACCGCATTAGCAATGAGAAAAGCATTACAGGGCAAGCTAGAAATGTAGTAGCGATTCTCAGTGGTGACTTTACCATTGATTCTGCGCTCACTTTGTACTAGGGCAATAGTCTGTAAACCAGTCCATAAAGGCAGTTGGGTCAGGTAATCCAAGTTAGATAAAGTCCAACAACGTCGAATTTCTAAGCGCCCATGTCCTTTATCTATGGACTGGCAAAAGTCATGGTCTACGTCCACAAAATTAGTGGTTATAGCTTGCTCAAATAGCCACTGTACATCCTCAAATAGACTTCCCTGATTACCTTTGAGCGCTAAGACATAATCGGCTCCTTGTTGCACGATTTGGCTGGCTATTTCTTTTTGGCATCCCATTGCGTCAATTGTGACAATACAGCCATTAATTTCTAAAATCTTTAAAAGCTCTGGAATCGCCGTGATTTCGTTGGATTTATCATCGACTTTGCTCTGCCCTAATACCAATCGATTGGCACTTGCCCATGCACTCACCATATGGATTGCGCCTTTGTCTCCTCCTCGGTCGTAGGAGTGTCTCAAGGTTTTGCCGTCTATGGCTACCACCTCTCCTTTCATTACTTGACTGACTGATTTCACCCAACTGATGAAGCTATTTTGCATTTGTTGCGGGTTCAATCTCGCAAACACTCTTGCAAATGTGTCATCACAGGGTATCCCGTTCGGTAATTTAAGAAATGTCCCCAGCCATTCTTGTTTTGATTGTCCAAATAGCGCTATGTCTTCCCAGTTTTCCCCCCCACTTATCACCGCGCAAATTGCTATCACGATTATGTCTAGCAAGATATGCTCTTTCCCTCGATTATCTCGTGGATCTTCTACTCCCTCAAAGTGGCTCAGTAAACTTACTTCGATAGGGCTATTCATTGTGGCTTTATTTGTTTATTTTCTCCTAAATTTTATTACCTTTTTTATGCGGTTGCCCTG
>NZ_LIRE01000123.1 GCF_001402795.1 Pseudanabaena sp. 'Roaring Creek' | reverse complement strand
TATAGCTGCCGCCAACTGTATCAGGACATAAAACCCCAAAGAGAGTTGCCGCGCGGAGCGCGGCAACTCTCTTTGGGGTTTTGATTTTGTCCTAACAAAACTGGCTGCAGCTATAAATATTATTCTTGGTTATTCTTGACAGACTTACTATTTTGTTGCTGTAAGTAACTGGGCACAATTAAATTTAAAATCCTCAAACCTGAAGTGCTTGTTCAGCACGCGCTTCAGATTTTGGTTCTGGTTTTTAATTATGAACAGCTAATTACAGCTAGATATGAGAATAGCTAGATATGAGATTTTTACAATATCTGGCTTTTAGGGTAAGTATATATGCCCTAGATCCTATTGCAGCATAGTCAAAATACCTTGCTGACCCAGCAGCATTTCGCGCATGAGACTAAAAATACCCACGCCAATTACAGGCGAAATATCGATGCCGCCGATGGGGGGGATTAATTTCCGCAGCACCAATAATAAAGGCTCAGTGGGGACAGTAATCAGGCTATAGGGAAATTGTTTGAGGGGAATCTGGGGATACCATGTCATGACTATCCGAAATATGTACATGAGGATGAGGAGTCCCAAGACAATATTGAGAGCAAGAGAACTAATGGCGATCGCATCCACATCTGTAACCATTTTTAAAAATTAGACATTTTATATTGTTCTTAATCCTAACAGTTTTATAGCTGTCACTGCTAGCTCGCATAATGAGAAGAGCGGCGCTTTGCGCCGCTCTTCTCATTATGCGAGCTAGCATAGAGTAAAGACAGGGCTTTAATGTCGCTTTACTCTATGGATAGCTATGATTTTTTAGGGACAATCGAAACAATTAGGAGGTTATCTGGTTGTAATAACTCTTTTGCTGCCTGATTGACCTGTTCTAGGGTTACAGATTGAATGCGTTGGGGGAACTTGTAGAAATCACCAACTGGGAATCCGTAGACTTCATCGCCGAGCAAGGATTCAGCGATATTATCTGGGTTGGCAAACTCCGTAGAGAAACTATTAATTAAGCTCTTTTTGGCAACCTCAAACTCCGCTGGCGTAATCCCTTTGTTTCGGACATCTTTCAGCAATGCCACCGTAGCATCGATCGCTTTTTGGGTGTCTTTACCGCTAGTTTGCATCTGGACGATAAACGTCCCCTGTGGTGGTTTACCTGCTTGGAAGAAACTGTAAATACCATAGGTCAAACCAAGGCGATCGCGAATTTCCGTACCAAGACGACTAGATAAAGTATCACCGCCGAGAACTTGATTCAGCATTAGAGCTGGGTAATACTCAGGATCATTCCGCGAAATGCTGGGATGCCCCATGAGGGTTACGGCTTGAGTTTTTCCAGCGAGAGCCACCTGCTTCTCACTGGTAGTGGCAAGATTAGCAACTTTGGGGAATTTAAATTGGGGAGGTCGACCGACAGCTTGCCATTTGCCCAACTTTTCCTCTAGTAAATTTCTTACCACTGCGGGCTCAAAATCTCCCGTGAGAGTCAGAATTGTATTGTCTGGGCGGTAATAGGTTTTGTAGAAAGACACCAAATCTTCTCTTTTTAAAGATTTGAGTGTTGCTTCCGTTTTCATCGCATTAAACGGATGTCCTTTGGGATAGATCGTTGATTGAAAAATCCGACGGGCTAAAGAACTAGGGTTATCTAGCTCTGATTTCAGAGCTAAAAGATTGCGCTGAAGATTCAGTTCAAACTCTTTGTTGGGGAAAGTCGCATTTTGGAGCAAGTCGGCGAGTTGATCGATCACAATTGGCAAATCTTTTGACATCGAGATCCCCGAAATGCCAACGCTTTCTCTTCCTGCCGAAAAGCCTAAACTAGCCCCGACATTTTCTAACCTCGAAGCAAGGGCAAGCGCATCCTTGGTCGTCGTGCCATTGGTAAGATTTTGGGCGGTGATTCCTGCTAAGCCTGCTTTCTCAATTGAGTCAAATCCCGCACCTGCATTGATTTGCCCTACGAGAGTTACCGTTGGCGTACTGCGATCGCGTAGTAGTAAAACTTTGAGCCCATTGGCAAGGGTGAATCGATCGGGCTGAACGGCGGTAGGAACTCCCGCCTTAGCTATCAACGCACTTTCTGGTAAGTATTTAGCAACTTCCGCAGGATCTACGGGCGAACTGGGCTTGAAAGCTTCTGACGAATGGGCATTGCTGGGGGTCGTACCAGCATCGGCAGTGATTACCGAGGGCTCGAAATATCCCAATACGCGCCGCTCTTTTTGTAGGTATTGTTTTGCGACCCTACTAATATCGGCAATTGTTACTTTCTCGACAGCTTGTAGGTAGCGATCGCTGTAACTATAGTCCTTGGCGACGGTTTGGTTATAACCAATCTGAATTGCTTGGGAATTAATATCCCGATTGCCCAGAATGTAACTAGCTCGCATACTGGTTTTAGCGCGTTCTAATTCCTTAACCGTTACAGGCTGGGTTTGGATCTTTTCGATCTCACCGAGGATCAGGCGATCGAGTTCTTCTAGGGATTTTCCTGCGGTTGGGGTCGCACTGATAAAGTACCAACCTGTCCCAATCTGGGTCGATGAATTGCCACTAACGCTACTGGCTAAACCTGTTTCCACTAAAGCTTGATAAAAGCGCGAACTTCTCCCCGCAGTAAGGATGCTATCCATCACATCGATCGCTGCGACATCAGCACCATCAACATTTGGTAAATCAGGATAAACAGCTTGCAAGAAGGGAACGCTCCCAGGTTCCTTGAGGCGAATGGGTTCCTTGCTTGACATTGGCTCAGGAGGTTTGGGCTTTTGTTGCTGAGCCTCAGCAGTGATTAAAACCTTGGGCTTAGGCGGTGCGGCGATCGAACCATAGATCTCACGTACTTTTTGGAGTGTAGCTTTAGTCTCGAAATTGCCAACAATTACCAAAGTGGCATTATCAGGACGATAAAAAGTGCGGTAATAGTTTTGAATATCCTCAACGGTAAAATTTTCTACTTCAGGACGATAGCCAATTACAGGCCAACCGTAGGAGCTATTGGGATAGGCTGCTAACATGACCTGACGATATAGCCTTGTTCCTGGGTTATTGTTGCCCCCATCAAGTTCGGATAAAACGACTGTACGCTCGCTTTTAAGTTCTTTTTCACCTGCGACTGTATTCACCATGCGGTCAGCTTCTAATTGCAGCATCGCATCCAGTTTATCGCTACCGGTCGTGCCAAAGTAGGCAGTCATGTCGTAGCTAGTAAATGCATTGGAGTTACTACCTAAGGCACTAAATAAGCGTCCGAACTGGATCGGGCGGTCTTTAGTACCTTTAAACATCAGATGTTCGAGTTGATGGGAAATACCAGTAATTCCTCGCTTCTCATTTTGCGAACCAACCCGATACCAAACCTGCACGCTCACCACTGGAGCCGTATTTACCTCCTTGGTTAAAACTGTCAAACCATTATCTAAGATGGTTTTAACGACATTGCCCGTGAGCGAATCGGGGGATGGGCTGGAAATTGTAGAAGTTTGGGCAAGATCGGTCTGAGCGGCATAGGCTTGACTACTTGAAAATTGCGACAAAGATGATTGCCATGACAATGGCAAGTTACCGAGCATGACCGCAGCGATCGCTGCGGCTAGTCCTCGACTCAAAAAAGAGAGCATAAAATTACGCTTCACCGAGATCTCCACGAAATACAGCTTTTATTATAATTGTGCGGATAGGGTAGGCATATTAAGCCCAATTGTCACCAAGATCCTAAGGAATAAATCAACAGAGATTTTGCGTTAAGTATCCCTGTTGATGATCAAAGGATTTTGACAGTTTATTTGCATTTTGTATCCCGTCAATTGGGGGATCTCTGGCATTGGTCAGCTAAAGCGTGATCGACATATTTGCGCCTTTTTAGTTGGCATGAAATAGGCATTTCAGAATCCATTCCCCATTAGCCGACCAGTGCCCGTAAGCGAAGCTATGTAACGTGATGGGAATTTTAACGCTATATAGCAACCCCTTACATTGTCATAACTCAATCCATCCACCCAATATTTTTATTGTTGATCCTTTGTAACTGTTCGTTAGAACCCGTGGGACGAGCATAGGGAGTACGATCGCGGCGGGGGTAGGGTTGCTCAACGGGTTGTTTGCGTGGCGTGGCTCTGTTTTGGGTGGTTTGGGGATTTTGCGAAACTAATTGTGAAGACTCAGACAATTCAGTGGCAGTGGATGAAGCTATTTCTTTGCTTGGATTTATAGCTTTGCCCTCTGCTTCGATTTGCGCTGAGAGTTGAATATTAGCCTCAGCCAACCGCAGATTATCCCGTTTGACTTCTACGAGTTGTCGATCGAGGTCATTTTTGAGACTTTCGATTGCCGCCAAGGACTTTTGCAAAAGTTCGATATTGGTATGGCTAAATTGTAATTCTTTTTGGAGGGAGGCTACAGTCTTTACAAGTTCGGCTTCCCTTTGTTGCGACTGGGCAAGGGACTGCTCTAGCTCCGTAATTCGTGCTTGGGAGCGATCGCCATTATTCAATGCTGGACGAATGGCTTTGTTGCTAGCTTCGTTAACGGTTTCGGCTTTTACTTCAATAGTTTGCTCCGTAACATTACCCGTTACTTCTTGGCTGGTGACTTCAGTTTCTTTTTGGACTTCGTCACGAAGCAAATCTGAAATTCCGACTTTCTTTTTGATAGACATAATTTTTAAGCGTTATTTAATTCTCTTATTTAATTCTCTACTTATCGCAATTCACGAAAGTGTGACAACACTTTTGTGGATTAAACACCAATCCCAGTAAGGTTTCGAGACTCCCAAAATGGCAACGCCATTTTGGGAATTGGTATTAATTCTCTGATGGACAAGGCAAAGCCATGCCCATCACCTGAAGATATCTCGTCGCAATTCATCGACAACCCTTCGATAGTCTGCTTCTGCTTCTCGCGCATTCTTGCCTTTCCATTCCGTTACTAATTTTCCTTCTAGAGCGGCGCGCTCATGGGCTTTGTAAGCTCTTACAAATGCATGAAAAACAGGTACTCCCACCTCTTGCAAAGTATTTTGCGCTTCTAGAGCCTCATTGAGACATCGTGGATCGACGCGAGTGAGCAAAACTCGATGGGGCACTTGAGCAGGTCTGACGGTGCTTTTGACCGTATCGATGAGAGCCGTTAAATCCATCGGTGCGGGAGGACTTGGCAAAACCAAATAATCGGCGATCGCCACAACAGTAGCAAGGGCATGGGAATGCAGTGCAGGCGGAGTATCTACCAATACTAGATCGTAACTGCTAAGTTTCGGCAATTTTCTTAAATGCGTCGGATCGATTTCCTTGGCAATATCAAAGCCCATGTCTTGATCGCCGCGACCGACCCACCAAGACAAACTCCCCTGTACGTCAGCATCTACCACTAACACCTTGGACTCTAGGGCGAATATACCTGCAATGGCGATCGCCGTTGTTGTTTTACCCACACCCCCCTTACCATTAGTCACGACTACAATTTTTGGGGAATTTGCCATGCTACTAAGACTCTTCAATAATTTACTAAATTCAATTCTATTTAATTCGTTACTAAGTAATACCAAAACACAAAATGGCTA
>NZ_LIRE01000122.1 GCF_001402795.1 Pseudanabaena sp. 'Roaring Creek' | reverse complement strand
TTTTATAGCTACAGTCACTTGACTTAGGACAAATCAAACCCCAAGAATTGACTGGCGGCGCTTCGCGCCGCCAGTCAACTCTTGGGGTTTATGTCCTAGTACAATTGACGACAGCTATACTTATGCCTAGCTACTTATTCTATGAGAATCCAGAATTCTTCTTTTCGCTTTAAAAAATTTACGGTCAATCAAGATCGATGTACGATGAAGGTAGGGACTGATGGCATTCTGTTAGGTGCGTCTGCGAGTCTACCCGAACCCGCTCAAATTCTGGATATCGGGACTGGGACTGGATTGTTAGCACTAATGCTAGCGCAGCGATCACCCTCAGCCAATACCTCGATCGATGCCGTGGAAATTGATACTGAATCCTACCATCAGGCAAAAGAGAATATCCAGCAATCGCCTTGGGGCGATCGCATTAATATCTACCGCGCCAGAATTCAAGACTTTGCGATCGCCTGTCCGCAGCAATACGATCTCATTATTTCCAATCCACCTTTTTTTATTAATAGTTACAAGTCACCTCAAGCATCCAGAAACTTGGCTCGCCATAGCGATAGTCTGCCACAAACTGACATTCTCCAGATCGCCCGTCAGTTACTCAAACCCCACGGTCATTTAGCAATTATTTACCCTACCGACTTGGCTAAAAAATTTTTAGATCATGCGAGGGATTTTGATCTGTTTTGCGATCGCCAAGTCTATATCAAACCCATGCCCCAAAGTGCGATCGAGCGTATATTGCTAGAGTTGAGTCCCACTAAATATCCTGTCCGAGAGACCTTCCTAACCATCGAAGAGGAGAAACATGTTTATACGCCAGATTACCTTAGGTTAGTAAAAGACTTTTATTTGTATTTATAGCTAATGTTGCTTGGAACGAATATCGCCCTCATCCCCCAGCCCCCTCTCCCTTGATGGGAGAGGGGGAGTAAGACTAATTTTTGGTTCCCCTCTCCCAAAAGGGAAGAGGGGCTAGGGGTGAGGGGCTTGAAAGCTCCCACGTAACACAAGTTAAGAAATGGCTACGCCATTTCTTAACTTGGTATCACATCTGTTGCAGGTATCTTTCACTTCCTAAATCATCGAGTTTACTTTGCTTTTCCATTACCATATCCGCTAGGGATTGACGATAGGTAATTACGCGTTCGAGCAGTTCGGCATTGTGGCTAGCGAGCATCTGTACCGCAAGCAGCCCTGCATTATCAGCATTGCCGATCGCTACTGTGGCAACGGGTATGCCCTTAGGCATCTGCACGATCGAATAGAGCGAATCCACACCATTAAGTTGTCGAGTGGAAACGGGTACGCCAATTACAGGCAGAGGAGAAAGCGCCGCCACCATTCCAGGAAGATGCGCCGCACCACCCGCCCCCGCAATAATCACCTTAATGCCGCGTATATGGGCATTATTGGCAAATTCCAGCATTCGATGAGGGGTGCGGTGAGCGGAGATAATTGCGACTTCATAGGGAATTTGAAACTTTTGACAAATGGCGATCGCGCCTTGCATGGTGGGCAGATCGGAGTCACTGCCCATAATGATACTGACTTGTGGCGAATTTTGCATCTTCTCGGTCTTAATCTAGATTTTTAAACATTTTTGAATATAGCAACGTAAGGTTTACTTAAAACCTAAAAGCCCAAAGATGAGTGGCGGCGCAAAGCGCCGCCACTCATCTTTGGGCTTTTGATTTGTCGTTGCCAGAGCCTAGATTACCGTCTTTGCGTTTCATTAATTTGCCACTGTTTCGACGATTCATCCCAAACTAAACTCATCCTCAGCGTTTCGGGAAAAACCGCCTTACCCTTCAGGTAGGTGAGATCCATATCAATGATTGCGGAATTCTCCTTAGATTCAACAATCCGCACGTCATTAACCGAAACTTGACTCACAGTTCCCCACCAGTCGGTAAAAGATTTATATCCACCAGCGCGATCGCGTTGAAATTTTGGGGTGAGATTGCGCCACGCATTTTGAAGTTGGCGATCGTTGATCAGGCTGTAATAATCTCGGACTGCTTGCTCAGGAGAAGGTCTTGTCGGTGATGGAGTTGCCGTTGGTGATTTTGTGGGAGTCGGGGAAGGAGAAGGGGAAGATGAAGAAGACAAATCGCTTCCTGTAAAGCGTTGAGAACTAGCCTTAGCATCAAGACTGGCGTAGGCGCAATAGGCATCATCAATATATTTGAGATGTTCTTGCAACTTTACGATACAACTATCTAAATCTTTAAATTGGCTGGTATATACCTGCTGAAATTGATTGTTTCCTAAGTTGGGATAGTCGGGTATCCAAAACATGCCAGCATCTTTATACCCTAGTGACTTCAACTTCTCCACTCGAAACCCAGCCGATTCTTTATCTTTATAAGCAGAATCGGCAAGAAAGTAGAAGGGAACTTTAGCAACGGGTCTATTAAAGGGAGAGAATTTGTTCCAAAGAGCAACAATACCGCCATTTTGAGAGATGACAACACCTAACGCGATCGCCGCGCCGATCGCTCCACCCACGATTACCGTAGCCACGATCTGCCCTAATATCTTTTTCTGCGGATTTTGCTGCGATTGGTAAACATAAACTGAGTGATCGGGAGGTTGAGCGGGAATGGATTGCTGGGGAGTGAAAGGAGGGGTATAGCCTCTGGGTGTTACCGCCACAGTCTGCATATTCGACAGCGCTGGCGAAATGGGAACTTGCTTAGGAGCATTTTGACGAATTTGATTTTGCTGTAGTGCATCCAGCATTTCCCTCGCCGAACTATAGCGATCGCGCGGATCGAACTGGAGTACCTTCGCAAAGATAGATTTTAAGGTTGCGCTAATGTTAACGACATGAGATTGCCATAGCACCTCTCCCGTTTGTGGATCGGTACCCAATTCTTGCGGATATTTTCCCGTTAAAGCAAAGATGGCGGTGAGCGCAAGGCTATAGAGATCGCTCGCAAAAAAAGGTCTACCCGCCGCTTGCTCCGATGCCATAAACCCTGGCGTACCAATGACGATCGAATGAGCTTGTTGCGCCGAGCTGCGGATCGTACTGACATTGAGGGTTTCTTTCACTGCCCCAAAGTCAATTAGTACGGGTTCTCCCGATCGCAAAATAATATTATCAGGCTTGATATCTCGATGAATAATACCGCGATCGTGAACGTAGATCAGCGTTTGGAGAATGCTAATCATTAATTGTCTGACTGCATCCTCGTTCCACTTGCCGCTCCGTTCGATCGTTGCGGTTAGAGTCAATCCATCAATCCATTCTTGGACTAGATAAAACAATCCATTTTCCGTAAAGTTAGCGTAAAGCTTAGGAATATAGCGATTTTCCTCTCCCAAAGTTTCTAAGACCGCTGCCTCGCGATGAAACCTTTGCTGCAATAACTCATACATTTGTGGATTATCAGCAACAGGTTTTAGCTGCTTAATCACGCACCGACGGTTGGATGGCATTTTGGTGTCTTCAGCCAAATAGGTTTCCCCAAAGCCGCCACTGCCTAGGACGCTAGTGACGCGATAGCGGTTATCTAAAAGGTTTGACATCATGGAGTTTATATTTATCGCTACTAGCGATCGTACAGCATAAATAGCGTTTTGCGTTGTTTGCTGGGTTCTGACGTTTCACTTCCGATTAGATCGAGCTGTTCCCTAATTTCTTGGTTGAGGGCATAAAAATCTGATTTTTGAGAAGTCAATGGGTCGTCAATGGAATAAACCTCAACGATCGCTTCTCTACCTTTCGCATAGAAATCTCCCAGTCTTAATGGTTTCCAAGAATCGCTAAGCCCCTCCCTCACCGCCGCCGAAAATACTAAAAAACGATTTAACTGTCTAGTAAGCGATTCAATTCTAGCCGCCACATTTACCGCATCGCCAATAATTGTATATTCCTTTTTGGTTTGAGAACCAATATTTCCTTCTAAAACAGTTCCCTTAGATAGCCCAATCCCCACATAAAGCACGCGTAAAGGACTATTAACTGGCGATTTACGGCGTAAATTCTCTAGTTCCAAAAGAACATCCAGACTTGCTTGTAAAGCTTCATCAGCGCGATCGCCATCAAAATATGCCATCACGCAATCACCAATAAACTTTGTAACTTCACCTCCCCTCGCCGCGATCGCATTAGTACAAACCGTAAAGAATTGATTGAGTAACTCCACAACTTCGGTTACTTGCAGCTTTTCTGTAATACTAGCGAAACTCATTATATCAGCGAAGAAGATAATCTTCTCGGTGTAGCGTGGAATCAGCGTGAGTGGATTAATTCCATTCTCCATCGCTTGTAAAACCCCTGAATGGGTATAATTTGCTAAAATTATTTTGGATTCCCCCAGAGTTTGCAAGAGAATCTTGATCGGTTGCAATAACAAATCATTTTTTTCATCTAATATAATGATTTCCATCGGCCAGTCTGGAAACCGTCTTTGTTCGATATTCTCTTCAGATTTAAGACAGCGAATTTGATGGTGGCGCTCATCTTTTAAGATTTTGGCATATAGGCGATCGACCCGCCCATCTTCTCCTTCTAAAATCTGAAAGAACATACTGCCACAGGACATCAATACCCCTGTAATGTCTTCTTGAGAATTATGCTTTTGTGAGATATAGCCAATACTCTCGATTTCTGATTTGATCAGCGATCGCGAGAAATTGCTGATATAGGTTATCCTTTTCATAAAATTGCGGTATAGAGCATAACGAAAGAATTTAATGCCCTTTCAACAAGAATTTAGTTTTATACCAATTCCCAAAATGGCAATGCCATTTAAAGCCCAAACTAGAGTATGTACCGCCCGCATAGCCGATGATACGCACTTCTAGCCCTTAAGTTTACTTATGCTTAGCTGCTGAAAGTCGCAATGTAATAATCTAAACAATAAATTAAAAATCGCTCTCATTATTTGTAGCCTGAACGACAACAGAAACGTAATCGGCAATAAGGCGTAAACGAAAATTATAAAAACTTTAAATCATTTGTATCATATAATACCAAGCCAAGAAATGACTTAGCCATTTTGAGTTTTGGTATTAGGATTGCCATAATTATTGACTGCGTTAAGACAAAATCATATTCCCAAAAGAGTATCATCGCTTCTCTCGTTGGCTTCTAAGCTATCTTGAGTTTGGTATTAATCTCTTTCCTACTATTTAGCCAATAGGTCATCATTTCCCCTTTACCTTTAACCATGATTATGCCACGTTTTTCACAATTAAATTGCTCGCGAATGCGGATATAGGTGGATTCTGTAACTTGAATGGCATTTGCCGTTCCTAAGGATTCCATACGGCTAGCAACATTGACCGTATCGCCCCAAAGATCGTAAATAAATTTCTTTGTCCCAATTACACCTGCAACTACTGGTCCAGAATTAATGCCAATTCGCATCGCAATTTGTACCCCATCGCGAGATTTAACATGGGCGATCGCTTTTTGCATATCGAGAGCCATATTAGCGATCGCGATCGCATGATCGCCTCTGGGTTGAGGCAAGCCACTCACGACCATATAGGCATCGCCGATCGTTTTAATCTTTTCAAGTTTATGGCGATCGCACAGATTATCAAAGATAGAAAAGATGCGATTGAGCAGACCGACGACTTCCGTGGGGGACATATGACTAGAGAGTTCGGTAAAGCCGACAATATCGGCAAACAAAACCGATACTTCTTCAAAGCCATCCGCCATCGATGCGCGACTATGCTTGAGTTTTTTGGCAATTCCTTCGGGTAGCATATTTAGCAATAGGCTTTCCGAACGATCTCTTTCTGCCTGTAGTTCTTGCTGGATGCGAATGCGTTCCGTTACATCGCGAAAGTACCACACCATGCCATAAAACTTACCTTCGGGAGAATGTACCTGTCCCGAATAGCAATCAAACACGCGATCGTTGGCAAGATAAATCTCCTGTTGGGTATATATTTCCGTCGAATCGTAGGCATTTTCTAGAGCTTCCACCAGTCCCTCTGGTAGTTGGAGGTGGTGCTGTAACAGGCTCAACAAGCCTCCATATTCCACGGATTGCAGTACGGCTTCAGGAATTTGCCACAACTGACAAAACCGACTGTTATAGCTCACAATCCGTCCTTGCTCGTCCACTGCCAACACTCCATCCACGGAGGCTTCGCGCTGCGATTTCAAAAGGGAATTGCTGCGTTGTAAGGCTTCCTCAATTTCTCGATGTCGATCAATGCTGGTCAATTGATGCGATCGCCATAGGGAGATCGCGACCTGTTGACATAGCGATCGCAAAACTTGGTCTAGTTCGGGTTGGCATAAATTTTCCCGATCGTAATCTTCTAAATAATCTTCTAAATAATCTTCTAAATAAATTGCCCCCAATAAATGACCCGATTCCCATAGTGGGATACATAGGGCAGCTTTGGGGGGATGCTCGCGCCAGTAGGGATCGCGAGCAAAATGGGACGGAGGATGGTTTTGACTCCAGTGCGTTTCAACGCGATCGCGGAGCGCCTCGCGCACCATTAAGGGCAAACTCGTAGGATTAGTGCAGTCGATGGGTAAATGTTGGATTATTTCTCGATTGGGCGATCGCTCTGCAAAGGTCGCCATGCTCGGTAATTCTTCTCGATCTACTAAAATCACCGCACCCGACTGTGCTTCTGAGATATTGAGGATGACCTTAAGACTCAAATTGATGAGCCGATCGACATTTAATTCCCGTGAGATTTCAACGGTGGCTTGAAGTGCTGCGACGAGATTAAAGTTTGGCTGATTGCTAATGTTCGTTGCGCTCATCAGTTCAATTGGGGATGTTGTGAGCAAAGATGCGATCTGCGATCGTTATGTAAGTAGCTGGGCATAATTAAAACCCAGAGTCAAAACCTGTAGCGCACGCGCAGCGTGCGCTACAGGTTTTGGGGTTTTATATTTAATTGCGCCTAGCTACTTAGTACCAATCGGATATCTCTATCAGAGCCAGAAAAATTCACACGATCTTAACCAACCTGATTAACTTGTAGCATCAGACATTTTACGTAACCTCAGCATGATATTGCCGAAAACCCAAGAAGAGAATAGCGGCGCTTTGCGCCGCTATTCTCTTCTTGGGTTTTATACCAAAACTAAATTGGTATAAAACCCCAAAGAGGGTTGCCGCGCTCCGCGCAGCAACCCTCTTTGGGGTTTTAATTTTGTCCTACTCCCTTCCCGCTATAAAATTAGACATTAAAAACCAAGAATTAGCGTTGCGGCGCGAAGCGCCGCAACGTCTAATTTTTCACTGGGAAGGGAGTAACAAGACTGGTGGCAGCTATATCGCCATAAGATCAAAGCGCCCAAGGGCGCTTTGATCTTTTTGATCTTATTGGAGCGTGTATAGTCGTGATTGCGAAAGTCTGGCTAACCAAGGCGCGAGAAACTTCTCATTGGCTTGCCTTTCTTGGGGATTTTGCGTTTCTAGAGGATGGGGAGCTAGACCACGCAAAGCGCCTGTCGTTACACAAAACATGGATTTTTGAAAGGACAGACAAATTTTAACGAGCAAATCCTCGACCCCGCGATCGCCATTTTGGTAAAACTCCTGCAAATAGTCGGGAAGATAATGCCGCATATCTTGCATTAATAAGGTGGGGGGAATTCCCGCACCACCTACTGGCAAAGGATCGGCATAGAGTACGCCATAGTTAAACTGCGAAATTTCCTGAGAAATTTGATGTTCCTGTGCGTTGTAGGAAACCGTGCCGCGAAAGGGGAAAGATCGGAAAAATACTGCCTCGACGTAGGGCACAGCCGTATCCATTAAAAATGACAGGTTTGCCGAAGCAGGGACGATTTCGTAATCTTTCCCTGCGATCGCTACTTTGTAGATATAGGGCACGGCGGCCGCGGCCACTAGTCCATCCTGCACATGTCGGACGACATCGGGAATGCTGGTAATTTCTCCGCGATCGTAGCGATCGCTTAATTCTAAAAACATGGGCGACATGAACGACCAGAAAAAGCCAAGAGCGCTGTAGTAGGTCATTAATCGCACCTGTTCTAGCAAGAAATCGGGAAATAGGCGATGCATAATTGCCATCAAGGGATGGCGCTTTACCTTTGCCGCGATCGCTAATTGGGCGAGTTGTTTAAATTCAGTGGAGTCCAAGTAGGTATCCAGTCCGCCGCCGCCATGCCAAAACATTGCCTTCATGCAATATTCGGCAAACTCAAAATTGATGCGATCGTGCCACCAATGACGACCTAATTTTTGTAAGGACAAGTTCCCATTAAAGAACTTAAAGAAAGGGAAAAACGCAAGAAACTGATGTTCGGAAATATAGGTAAGATTGCGATGGTACTCACCCAGTACTACACCATAGCTTTTGAGAATCCCCACAACCTCAAGCAAGTTGTCGGGAGAATCTGGAAGCAATGCACCACCTGATTCCAAGCGTTGCTTTACCGCAGCAAGGGCTGGTTCGATCGTTTTGTTTTGGCTCAATACACTCATATGCAAATTTTACAATGCTTCACGCGAGTTTAGGACAAAATCCACCCCAAGAAGAGAAGGGCGGCGCAAAGCGCCGCCCTTCTCTTCTTGGAAGTGGCAATATTCGCGTCAATTCATCTATTTTTCAGTGACGCTATTAATTTTTTACAGCGCTTCAGGATTTTGCGTTGAACGATCGCTATCGGTAGGTAAGCCTTAACTAAGGGGGAGCTAACGAGCAGACTTGCCTCATACCATGCATTGCGATGGACGGTAAATCCTGCGCTTAGGGCGATGGCATATTTAAGTACATCAACCACTCGGAAAGGCATCGCCCAATAAAAATGGTAAAGCTCGTTCGGATCGTCAAAGAACGGACAATCCGTAAAGGCTTCGGCTTCCTGTTGCGTAGGAGTATCGTTAAAAGTCAAAAATAGCCGATCTAATGCTTCGCGCCAGAGTTTTGGGGAAGTAAGAAAAATTAAGTCCGTAGGCGATCGCTCCACGAGATGGCGGACAAACGCCATCACCGATTGCTGGAAAAATTCTAACCCCCAATTTAAGGCAGGCTGGTTATGGGGATGCTTGAGAAGAGGAACTACGGAACCATCTGCTTGCAAGACATAATCAAGGGTGGTTCCTTCACAGCCCGCACAAAACACTTCCATCGCGGAAACGTAGCGATAGTCGATATCATTGCGAAGTCCCACGGCATGATTTAAGTTAAAGAAAAAGGCTATTGCTTCTCCTCGGTGCTTCAGTCCACCGCTAGGCTTGTCCAACGCAAAGTAGAAACCGACAGGATTCCTCGTACCAAATAGGGCAAAGACATTTTCCAAGGAAATTTGCAAGCTACCCCGCCAGCCCACATCCACTAGCCCAAAGGCTTGCCCATCCAACATCTTTTCCTGATGTAAATAGGCTTTTAAAACTTCGCGTTTCTGCGCTGCAATTTGCAGAACTAGCTCCTGAAGGGGTTCGGTCTTTTCTAGCTTCGTTCGTAATGTAATTCTCTCTTTAGCAGATAAATTCTTTTGCCAAAGCTCGAAAGGATAACCGAGAGCGGTAAAAATTTCCTCGGCAGTAGCGCGATCGAGACACATTCTGGCCAGCAAACTATTAATACTGAAGATATCCGTATCATCAAACATCCATTCCCAAAAGGCTCTATCGATCTTAGTTAATCCAGGCATTCTTAAAGCTTGCCGACTGACGTAGAGATAGCGCAGTTCTACCTCTGGATAAATCTTGGGAGCAAGTTCCCGAGCGATTTGCAGTAATATCTCGCCATCCCTTGCCAAAAAATAGATGCGGGCAAGTTGTCGAGCTTTCGCCTGCTGTAAGATCCAAATGGTATAGGCAGTTAAAATTGGTGCGGCTACTGAAGCCGCAATATCGCCAATGATTGCTTCTTTTGGTGTTTTAGGCTCTCTCGATAGGCGGGTATAGCGAGATAAACCTGCTAAAAGAGAAGTAATGCCATTGGTAGATCGAGCATTCGCTTGCAGGATGGACTCATAGCGATTGGGATTGGCATTATCAAAATGAATCGCTTTAATTCCTAACGCACGCGGCTTAGCCACATCGGGCTGCCAACTATTACCAATATGCGTTAGCTCTTGAGGACGCAGTTGTCTATCTGCGATCGCTTTTAAAAATAAATCACCCGATCCTTTAGATTTGCGGTACTGACATGATACGTAGAGGCGATCGCCAGTTTGCCAAAAGCCATGCTGCCGCAATTGCTCCTCAAGAAAAGCTTCAGGCAAATACATATCAGAGAGAAATAACACATGGGGATGCGATCGCCTTGCTTTTTCTAGCAATTGTCGCGCCTGCGGTACAGCCACTAAATATTCCGCTTCTACATCTAATTCCAATTGCTTTAGTTTCTGGATCGTTTCCGCAGGGATTTCTAAGGTATTGGCAACTTCCCGATAGATCTCATCTAGGGTCACTTCGCCAGCTTCATAAAACAAGCGCGATCGCCGTTCGGCATTAATTCTAACTTCCTGAAAAGTCTCCGCCGTAAAATTAATCCAACCAAAAAGTAAAGCGCGATCGCCACAGATTCTAAAGATTTCCGTTGGTTCGCTAACTAGTCTTGTCAGCAGCGTATCAAAGATATCAAAGCTGTATATTTGTGACAATATTTGTGACATAGCGGCATTTGGGAATTAGTGATGAGAGTTTCTAGAACAAATTAGCAATTGAAGACTAATTTATATGTCTACAAATTGGGCTTAAGTAAATATAAAACCCTAAAACCTGCGGCGCACGC
>NZ_LIRE01000121.1 GCF_001402795.1 Pseudanabaena sp. 'Roaring Creek' | reverse complement strand
ATCGCCAAATGTACTAGGACATAAACCCCAAGAATTGACTGGCGGCGCTTCGCGCCGCCAGTCAATTCTTGGGGTTTGATTTGTCTTAAGTCAGGCGACTATAGCTATAATTTGCGAAACAAAGAGTTAGACTGGTTAAATTACCTTTACCTATTTTCGCTTTCCATTTTGCCCTATGCCCAATCGTCTCGCGCAATCGCAAAGCCTCTATCTTCGCAAACACGCTGATAATCCGATCGATTGGTATCCTTGGGGGGATGAAGCCCTAGAAAAGGCGCGAGCCGATAATAAGCCGATTTTTCTGTCCATAGGCTACTCTAGCTGCCATTGGTGCACGGTGATGGAGCATGAAGCTTTTTCAGATACCGTAATTGCAGATTACATGAACGATCGCTTTGTGGCGATCAAGGTCGATCGGGAAGAACGTCCAGACCTAGATAGCATCTACATGCAAGCCGTCCAGATTATGGGGGAAAGTGGTGGCTGGCCGCTAAATTTATTTTTAGCTCCCGACGATTTAGTTCCCTTTTATGGGGGGACATACTTTCCGATCGAGCCGCGCTATGGTAGACCTGGTTTTTTGAGGGTACTCCAATCAATTCTGGAGATTTATTACGAACGCAATCATGACATTCAAGAATATAAAGATCAGATCGTTCGCAATCTCCATCAAGTCAATAAGCTCATTCCCGTCCCCATCATCAGTGATGAGGTATTAGCCCATGGGATTGCGAAATGCGCCGAAGTAGTTACCAATCGCGATTATGGCACTTGTTTTCCAATGATTCCCTACGCCAACTTCCTCTTGCGAGCAAGTCGATTTGAATCGGAGGAAGCAACACTGAAGAATAAAGCACGCCAGCGGGGGCTGGATCTAGTCCTAGGTGGAATTTTCGATCATGTGGCGGGGGGATGGCATCGATATACCGTCGATCACACTTGGACAGTGCCCCATTTTGAGAAGATGCTCTATGACAATGGATTGATTATGGAGTATGTGGCGAATCTCTGGCTCTCAGGATTGGAGGAACCTGCGATCGCGCGTAGTTGTGAATTAACGGCGACATGGCTACAACGCGAGATGCTAGCCGAGGAAGGCTGCTTCTATGCTTCTCAAGATGCTGATAGTGAAGGAAAGGAGGGCAAGTTTTGGGTATGGAGCTATCCCGAACTGAAGAAGATATTTAGTGCTACCGAACTCGAAGTCTTAATGCAGGAATTTACGATTTCGGTGGCTGGCAACTTTGAAGAAACGAATGTTTTGCAACGGAAACATCATGGAGAACTATCGCCAGAGGTAGAAGCCTGCTTAACCAAGCTATTTCGGCTGCGCTATGGTGAGTATTCCCGTCCTACGGATGCTTTCCCCGTCGCGCGGAGTCAAGTGGATATTCGCGAAATTGATTGGGAAGGGCGAGTTCCTCCCATCACCGATACTAAGGCGATCGTCGCTTGGAACTCGATGATGATTTCAGGTTTGGTGACTGCCTATCGCGCTTTCCAAAAGCCGATTTACAAACAACTTGCAGTTAATGCGGCGAAATTTATTCTGGAGAATCAATGGATAGAAGGACGCTTGCATAGAATCAATTATGAAGGGCAAGCGACGGTAGCAGCGCAGTCCGAAGACTATGCGCTGCTGATCAAGGCGCTGCTAGATCTACATCAAGCCATTCCCGAAGAGGCAAATTTTTATTTACAACAGGCGATCGCCATCCAAGCTGAGTTCGATCGCGACTTCTGGGATGTAATGTCTGGTGGCTATTTCAATACTACGAGCGAATCGAGTCAGCATTTGCTGTTGCGAGAACGCAATTATCAAGATAATGCGACTCCTTCCCCTAATGGCATTGCGATCGCGAATTTAGTCCGTATTGCCAGCCTGACCGAAAAATTAGACTATCTCGATCGGGCTGAGTTAGCACTCAAACGCTTTGGTCATGTAATTACCAATAGCCCCGTAGCCTGTCCTAGTTTACTGGTTGCCTTTGATTGGTTTCGCAACCATACATTAGTGAGGACAAATCCCGAGCAATATGCCTATCTCGATCGCCAATATCTACCTGTGGTCATGAAGCGTATCGATAAAAATTTACCCAATCCTCAAGCGATCGCCGTGGTTTGCCAAGGCTTATCTTGTCTTGAGCCTGCCATGAGTCAGGAGATCTGCGATCGGCAGCTACAGCGCAGTACCACAAGGGTCAAGTAAAACAGTGTTGCCGCGCAGAGCGCGGCAACACTGTTTTATAGCTACAGTCACCTGAAATAGGACAAATCAAAACCCAAGAATTAATTGGCGGCGCGAAGCGCCGCCAATTAATTCTTGGGTTTTATGACCTAGTACACTTGGCGACAGCTATA
>NZ_LIRE01000688.1 GCF_001402795.1 Pseudanabaena sp. 'Roaring Creek' | reverse complement strand
GTATTAAATATAGGAAAAGGCGACGCATTGCGTCGCCTTTTCCTAGAGTCCCGATGGTAAACCAGTTGGCTTGCCCTTGACACTGGTAACAATTCTTCCCCATCCAGACTCACCGCCACTATCCCAGAAAACCTGCTGCATTACATCGTAGCTATAGGCATCATAGGCTCCACCAACGCCAACATCGTAGCTATCACTAGCACCATGACGAGTACCGTAAGGATCGTGGATCAGCCAAACTTTATTTGTCGGATCATGCCCCACTACTATACAAATATGTCCGCTTCCTTTATAGGCAAATCCCACCACTACGGGAATATTCGCTTTAAGTGACAGTAATAAATCTTTGGCAGAGAGAGAGTAACTGAAGTAAGAATCAATACCAAGTTCTTTTAAAGCCCATGTTTGCGCGTCATGATCGGTGGTATCGCCATACTTAGCCACAATCCGCATATATACAGACTCAGGTTCTACTACTTCATAATTTCCTGCTTGAGCCTTTCTGGTTAACTCTCCACCTAATAAATAGTCCGCAAGCATGGTATTGCTGGTGGTATTACATTGCCGCCAACCAGGACCAAAGATAGCTTCATCGTTATCCAACTGCGAGCAATATTTGACTGGCAGTTTAATTAGCTGATTGAGATCCTGTCCTTCGATTTTGATGTGGGGCTCGTAGGCATAGACCTTCTGGATCTGGGTTTTGCCGTCCTTGGCAGTGAAGGGGGATGCCAGCGTCATTAAAAGATGTTGGTTGCGATCAGGGCTATATTCAGTGACATAAAAAGCCTGATCTTTTTTAATAAAAATCTTCTCGGAATCGGCTAAATCCGTCGATCCCAGCAGCTTTTTTTTCAGGAAAGTGTCTGCTTGAGCGATCGCTTTAGGCATAGGACAACCTCGGTTTGGAGTTCGATAACGCTATAAATCATCGCATATCGCCATCAGGATTTTATTCCGATTTAAACTTGTTCCGCAATCGACTGCTGAGGGTATCGATCGCCGTAACAACTGCCAATAAAACGATCATCATCGTTGTCGCCTTGTTATATTCAAAACCACGAATATAACTGACCAATTCAAAGCCAATTCCCCCAGCCCCAACCACTCCTAAAACGGAAGCGGCGCGAATATTGTACTCAAACATATAGAGGGTATAGCCAAGACATAGGGGTAAAACCTGTGGCATGACTCCATACTGAGCGATCTGCCACCAAGAGGCGCGACCGACTCTTAAAGCTTCGAGCGATCGCTTATCGACGGATTCGATCGCCTCTTGATAGAACTTGGCCAGATAGCCGATCGTGTAAATCCCTAACGCCAAGGTTCCCGCTGGCGCACCCAACCCCGTCGCCGCTACAAAAAACAATCCTAAAATAATGGACGGCACCGAACGCACCGCATTTTGCAAAAAATTAGCCAGCCAACGCAACCATAGGGGCGAAAGGTTTCGGGCGGATAGCAAAGCGATCGGTATAGATAGAATTGCACCAATCGTCGTTCCCCACAGTGACATTTGCATAGTTTCAATCAAAGCATTGATCGCAACATCTAAAATACTCAAATCGGGCGGCCAAAGACGGGACAGAAAATCTGTCATGTAGGGCCAACTCGTTTGCAGTAATTTGAGATCGACCTTTAATCCCCTTAGTGACCAGATGTAAGCCCAACCTAGACTGACAATTACTAAAAACCTGATAGCCCAGATATTGTAGCTAAAGGTATGGGGACGAATCCGCTCGATAAATTTCATCATGCAGCGCTAGCAGACTGGACTGGGGAAAGATTTTGCAGTTTGGCAAACTGCTTTTCCATATTTTGACAGTCCCCATCATACATGACTTGCCCTGCTTCAAGAACGATCGCCCGTTGGGCATATTGAGCGGCTAGGGCGAGATCATGCAGTACGACTACAACTGTCAAGCCTTTGCGATGCATGGAGGCAAGGGCTTCCATTACTTGGTTGATGCCGACAATATCCAAACCTGTCGTCGGCTCATCAGCCAGTAAAATCTGCGGTGATTGGATCAAGGTACGCGCGATCGCCACACGCTGGCGCTGTCCGCCACTTAACTGTCGGGCTTTTTGGTAGGTCTGCTCCTGTAGCCCAAGCTTTTGTAATAGCTGCATGGCAACACGGCGATCGCGTTGAGGAAATCCCCATAAACTCTGCCAAGTGTTAAGCTCTCCCAGACAACCACATAAGACATTATCTAGGGAGGAAAGCTGATCGACTAAGCCCCCTCCCTGAAAGAGAAACCCCACATTTTTACGGATTTCGCCAATGTTTTGGGGTTCTACCCTAGTGCCAAATACTTGAATTTCCCCTTGATTTACAGGGATTAAGCCCACTAGCGATCGCAGCAGCGTGGATTTTCCCGCGCCGTTTAAGCCTAGTAGGGCGACAAACTCCCCTTGGTTAATTTGTAAATCGATTCCATTTAAGATTGGACGCTTTAAATTAGCTTGATAAGCCGTGCGCAGATTGTGACAAGCGATCGCAGGGGCGTTATTGACTGATAAAGATTCCATATTTTTCAAATCCTAATTGAAAATCCTAATTGAAAATTCTAAGTAAGTGGGCTTAATTAAATGTAAAGCCCTAAAACCTGCGGCGCACGGCTGCGCGTGCGCCGCAGGTTTTAGATCTGGATTTTAATTATGCTGAGGTACTTAATCGATCATTATTGATTGATCGTTATTGATCGTTGGCGCAATTTATAAAATTGATTAAGGCTTGAGTCCTGCACGGGCAATAGCCGTACGCATGGTAGCTAAATGTTGTTCGTGATCGACCTTGACTAGTTTGGTAGAGTTATAGAGACTGCGGAATAATTCGTTATTCTCCGCTTCATTCAGCTTTAAAAAAGCATTAATCAACTTTTCCCTGACATCCGCAGGTACGCTATCGTCAATGGCAATACCGTGGGCGGGTACATTGGGAACTGCATGTAGTACTCGCAATTTTTTGCCTTCCTCAGCCGTAATCCAAGGGGGAAGCAATGCATATTCCGATACCACGCCCACATCGGCTTGTTCGCGCAGAACAGCTTGTAAAGCACTGCTATAGCCGTCACCATAGGTTACTTTGCCAAAAAAACTATCTAAGCGATCGGGACCATCAACAAACTTTAACCCCACCAATTCGCTCACGGGGAAAATAAATCCCGAACCCGAAGAACGTGAGGTAAATGCCATACGCTTTCCTCTCAACTGTTCTAGAGTTTCTTGGGGAGTTGCTAAGGTTTTTAAGGGGCTGTTGTCGGGTACGACAAAGATCGAGTTATAGGATTTACCACCTGAGTAATCAGCACGAACTTCGGCTAGATACATCTTTGCCCCTGATAGTTGTTCGGCTTTTAGGGCTGCGCGTCCACTGACAAAGGCAACATTGGCTCGATTGGCGCGGAGAGCTTCGACTGATGCAGTTTCATCAGCAACAATCCCCTTGACAGGAGTGCCTAGTTCTTTCGATAAAATGGCAGTAACTTTATCGATTTTGCTCTGGAGATCCTTGGTGTCGCGGCGGGTAGCAAAGGCGATCGTAATATCGTTGCTAGGAGCCTTAGCTACTTCAGTTGGAGCAGGTTTAGCATCTTTGGTTTGTTCCTTACTAGCGTTGGTCTGGGCTACATTTGACGTAGATGAAGGTTGCTGATTATTTTGGCTGTTTTGGCTATTTTCCGTGCAAGCGGTCAAACCCATCAGGGAGACTAATCCTGCGATCGCCACAAACTTAGCAGGAGAAAATACAAAAAATTTCATTATTTTTTAAAAGTCAGTCGATATACTAAAAAGAATTAATAGCAATAACTACTAGAGATAGCTTAAACTTATTTGAGAATTTAAGTCAATAAATAAGTCAAGAAGATCATGGTGATTAGGACATACCCCCCCAGAATTGACTGGCGGCGCGAAGCGCCGCCAGTCAATTCTGGGGGGTTGATTTCTCCTACAGCAATTATCGATCAAACGAACCACAAGGAAATTTTTGAAAGCGTTGCTAAGCAAGGCTTTCAAAAATTTCCTTGGTTTGGGTTTGAGCGCAAAGCGCTGTAAGTCAAGTGACTGTAGCTATACTTGCTATAAAATGGGGCTATAAAATGAGATTGAAAGCCGATCAAAATAGCTATTAAAATCACCATGACCGAAAATCAAATTCCTGAAGGCGCGGAGCGCGAAGTGAAAATGATCGGTAGTGCGGCGATCGATGGTGCGCCGATCGCTTACATCATCGTTCTTGCTTCCGTTGCTACAGTATTAGCATTTATTCCATTTTCGATCGTGCTTGGTTCTGGTAAAGGTATTCCTTTAAGTCAAAGCATCTATCCTTTACTTGGCTGGTTGTTAGGTCCTTGGGCGGGAGCCTTAGCTAGCGGTATTGGTACTTTAATTGGCGTATTCCTTGCCCCCTATACGGCAGGAGTACCTGCGATCGCCATTTGGGGAGCGGCGATCGCTAGTTTTGCCGCAGGGTCTATGGTTACGGTTAGGAATCGCCAATATTGGTATTTGGGATTGGTCGGGATATTTGTCAGTGAACTTGGGGCTTATGCTTATTTAGCGATCGCTCGTAATGGTATTCCTCTCGATACTTTTATCGCAGGAGCCTTTATTGATTGGTCATCGATACTTCTATTTTTCTTGCCCACGCGAACGTTGTTTGCCCACATGATTGGCAGCAAAGATTTAATAAGGGTAGGGATCGGCATATTTTGCGGCACTTGGATGATCTGTGGGCTTGCCCATCTCAGTCAAGTTCCCTTTACCTATTATCTCTTTAACTGGCCAGAGCCAATTTGGAAAATGTTAATTCCCGTTATTCCTGTGGAGAATGCGATGCGTGGCTTGTCTGGTGCTGTGATTGGTACGGGTGTAATTTCAGGATTGAGAGCGATTAATATCGTTAAGCCGAAAGAAGCCTTGTATTAGGCAGTGACGCATAGGCAATCTAAAACCCAATAAGAGAGTGAATCCCGCTACGCGGGATTCACTCTCTTATTGGGTTTATGGATCGTTACAAAAAGTGCAACGGACTATATTTCTGAAATTGATGCACTTATACTGATGCAAACTTTATGGTTAATCAGAAAGCTATGCAGTCATGGAAGTTGCCTTTGGTTTTGCCGCGATCGCTTTCCCCATTATTCACTTTGGGCATCCTCCCCTTCAAAGATGCTCGCGATTATCAGATTCTCTTTTTATCGGTCTTTTTATTATTAGGGGTAAGTACGCGCGATTGGACTTTGAAGCCGATCGCGATCGCCCTGACCTTTGGCATTTGCTGGTTAACCCAGATGGCAATGGTCAGCCTATTTCCACCTACTTCCCAGCATCACGACCGCTGGCGATCGCTCAAAAGTGCCACGATTACCGCCTTGGGTTTAAGTCTACTGCTGCGCTCCGACAGCTATGGGGCGATTGTCTGTGCTTCATTTTTGGCGATCGCTAGTAAGTTTATTTTTCGTACTAATGGTAAACATTGGTTCAATCCTGCGAACTTTGGCATTGTTGTCGTTTTGTTGTTAGACACCTTTGTTTGGGATAACCATGCATGGGTCTCTAATGGGCAATGGGGCGAAGATAGCCTTTACGCTTTAGTTTTCCTCGGTTTTGGCGGGATCGTTCTCAAGAAGGTAGGGCGCTGGGATACGAGCTTTATGTTTTTGGCTTCCTATGCTCTGCTAGAAGGATTACGGAATCTTTGGCTGGGTTGGACTTGGGATGTGCTAGCCCATCGCTTGACTAGTGGCTCTTTGTTGCTATTTGCCCTATTCATGATTACCGATCCGCGTTCCATTCCTAACGCTAAAACGGCAAGGTTGATTTGGGCAATGGCGATCGCGCTTTTAGCTTTTATCTTCCGTAATGTCTTCTTCAATGCGGATGCCATGTTTTATGCATTATTCCTAATTTCACCGCTCACCGTTTTGTGCGATCGGCTATGGAATGCCCCGCGCTTCCAATGGTTACCCAAGCGTCATAGCGCTCATAGTGCTTTGCTCTCTAATCCATAAATTACTAAGGTTAGATTATGAAACGACTTTTGTTGTGGATGCGCGTACTGTTGAGTACCGTCCTTGCTGGTGTGATGGTGTTTGCTTATTCACCCTTGGCTTTTGCTTTCTGTGGATTTTATGTATCCCAAGCCGATGCTAGTCTCTTTAACAAAGCTTCACAGGTAGTAATCGCCCGTGACGGTAAGCGCACCGTTTTAACGATGGCGAATGACTATCAAGGCGATGTTAAAGACTTTGCCCTTGTCGTCCCCGTACCCGTGTTACTGAAAAAAGAACAAGTACGCATTGGCGAACAGAAGATCATTGATCGCCTTGATTCCTTTAGCGCTCCTCGATTAGTTGAGTACTTTGACTCCGATCCCTGTGCCAGATATGAAGTCTACGATCAAATAACTCTTAGTGGTGCGACAAGAGCTGCTGCACCAATGATGGAATCAAAAGCAAGGGCAGATAATTATCAAGTTACGATCGAAGCTAAATTTGCGGTTGGCGAATACGATATTCTCATTCTCAGTGCTAAGGATTCCGATGGTTTAGAATCTTGGCTGATTGATAATGATTACAAAATCCCCCAAGGCGCAAAAGAATTACTTCAGCCCTATATTCGCCAAAACATGAAGTTCTTTGTGGCAAAGGTGAATATTGCCGAACTCAGTAAAACAGGTTCGCAATCCCTCAGACCCCTGATGATGGCATACGAATCCCCCAAATTCATGCTTCCTATTCGCTTGGGGATGCTTAATGCCAATGGCGATCAAGATTTACTTGTATATATTCTTTCTCCTAAAGGACAAGCCGAAGTCGCTAATTATCGTACCATCAAAGTTCCATCGGGTGACGATATTCCGACCTATGTGAAGAGTGAATTTGGAGAATTCTATAAGTCAATGTTTAAAACTTCCTACAATAAGGAAGGACGTAAAGTTGCCTTTTTAGAATATGCATGGGATATGTCAAGCTGCGATCCATGCTCTGCCGAACCGCTCTCTCCAGAAGAACTTCGCAAGGCAGGGGTGTTTTGGATGGGTTCCCCAAATGATGCTGTCAATTCATCTCAGCTGTTTCGTCGACCAGTCCCCCCAAACAACGGAAGGGTTTTTATCACCCGTTTACATATTCGCTATAGCCGCGATACATTTCCCGAAGATTTGAGCTTTAAGGAAACCTCGAATCAAGAGTTCTTCCAAGGTCGCTATGTTTTGCGATATCCCTTTAAAGGTGAGACAAACTGTGATGCTGGAAAAGCATATCAGCGATCGCTGCGTCCGCGTTTTGAAAAAGAAGCCCAAACCCTCGCAAGCTTAACAGGCTGGAATCTTTTCGATATTCGTCGCAAGATGAATATCTCTAGTTTGCCCGATCCTGTCGAAACTCCATTTTGGGAAAATATCTGGAAATAGATACTGATAACAATTCCCAAAATGGCGTTGCCATTTTGGGAATCTCAAAACCTTACTGGGTTTGGTGTTTAATTCGCAAAAATGTTGTCACACTTTCGTGAATTGGTATAGCTGCTGCCAGTTTTGTTAGGACAAAATCAAAACCCCAAAGAGAGTTGCCGCGCTCCG
>NZ_LIRE01000120.1 GCF_001402795.1 Pseudanabaena sp. 'Roaring Creek' | reverse complement strand
AACGTGAGTTCGGGATAATTTGAAACGGGCATTGAGAAAGGGTTTGCCACCTTAACCCGAACTGATGTTAATTACTTAATTGGCGACGAAAATCTCTAGGGCTAAGGCGTAATGGGTTTTGAGTATCCCATATCCCCAATTCTTGTAATCTTGCTTTTGATTGAGCACGACTGATTCGCGCATCGTACTTGCTATTGGGAGGATAGGGATCGGCGATCGCTAAACCCTCGCCGACCAAATATTGATTGACTAATAATTTATCTTTCCAAATATAGGCAAGTAAGCGATCGGAGTTGTCCTTTTGCTTGACATCAAATTCCAGAATCACTTTCTGTTCTTTGACCAAATCCGATAATCGCTGACGAGCTCGATCACCCCAAGGAGCCTGTTCTTTGAGAGGGGCACTTAATCCTAACAGGCGCACTCTCTGTACGGTCATATTGGGATTGTTCAGCACTGAAGCTTCAACGGTTTGACCACTAATTACCCGATTGATCAACCATAGCTCGCCATTGATGCGATCGCTAGGCTGCATAAATGCAAGCACGATATTTGCAACTATTAAAAATACAACTAATATTCCCGTCAATACCAACCAACGTGGCGTAGATGAGGCAATTACTTCTTTTTTCCCTATTTTAGAACTCATAGACTGAAGCACATCCAATTCAAAATGTAAAGGATGCAAAGCGTCCTTTACAAAATCTAGTCATGATCGATGGGAATGCCCAACTGAAACCAGTGGCGTTTGCGTTTGGCAAAAAAGTTGCCAAACTGGAGGCGATAGACCTCATCTTCATCTTGAGTTTCTAGATCTAGATCTGACTGCGCATAGCCAGAACAAATTAGGGCATACCCCTCATCTTGCAATTTTTTGGACAGCCCAATTACTTCATGCTGATCGATCGTCCCCGACTTTACGCGCATGGCGCAGGCTGTACAAGCACCATTCAGACAGGAGAAAGGCAGCTCGATCCCCTGTGATTCTAAGGATTCGAGAATATAGCGATCGCCTTCGATATCGGCTTCGTAAAACTTATCGTTTTGGCGATCGTGGATGCGAATGTGGTAAGACATAAATATTTGTTATACGCGTTATTTATACGCGATTTTCATGCGCGAGTTGGAATCATACCCGTTTGCCGAGCATAATCAAATAAGCCCCCAGCATCGATGACAGGACGGACATCGCCCAAAGACTTCAGAGCAAAAGTCATGCCAGTGGTTTCATTAATAATGACATCGCGATCGAAATCAATTGTCGCTTCTTCCCCAGTCTTAAAGTTATCAATTAAACGTTCGACCGACTCCCAAGGATATAGCTCGCCCGTCGCGGTACAGTTGCGAAAGAAAATTCTCGCGTAGGACTGAGCAACCACTGCCTCAAGTCCTGCCGCCCCAAGAGCGATCGGTGCATGTTCCCTCGAAGACCCGCAACCAAAATTTTCGCCTGCGACGATAATCGCATAGATAGTTTTGCTCTCGCCTTCAGCAATAAAGCGATCGTAGCGATCAGGTAATCCAATCATGGCATAGCTACCAAGCTTCTCGTATTCATCGGGCTTAGAAGGAACGAGGGTGAGATATTCCGCAGGAATAATTTGATCGGTATCGATGTTGTCATCTAATACAAATACTTTTCCCTTAATTGTCTTACTCATAGTTTTTATCTATAAAATCTATAAAACAGTCATTAGTCTAGAAAACAGTGCTAAAAAACAGTGATTGATCTAGAAATCGGTCTGAATAGTCTTTCCTAAGTGGCTGGGTATAATTAAAACCCAGAATCAAAAGCTATGGGGCAAGTGCAGCCTGCGCTACAGCTTTTGGAGTCTTATAATCAATTTTACCCAGCTACTTATTGTTTAGTCAAAATCGCATTCAGAATAAAATCAGTCAAAATAATTAGTCAAAATAATCAATCGAAATAAAACAGAGTTACCACTTTGCGTTGTTCTTCAGCATCTTGGCAAGTCTGCAATAAAGTCTCGCTGCCATGAAACGCGAAGCAGATTAGTTGCTGACACTTAGAAATAATTTCTTGGTTACACAGACTACTCGCTTCAGCCAAAGATAAAGTGTCATTTTCACTATGCTCGATTAAATGAATCACATTTTCTAACTGTTCGCGAGACTCATAGGGCTGTTTATCAAGGCTCTGCGGTAGAATTACGGTCAACAAATTAGGGTCAGCCCTTAAAGCACCACGGATTGCCGCAAAATTTGTACCTGTTGCCCCAGAGGTAATAATACTGTTACCAGATAGTGCCAAGGCGTAGCTGAGCAGTTCGATCAGCAGTTGGTGAGTCAATGGCACATGGCGGGAGCCTAAAAACGCAATTCGCTTTGAGCCTTGTTGCTGTATTGTCGCAAGCTCTTGCAAAAAATCGTCTAGCTTGGGTAGATTAATTGACTGAGTCAAACAAATCCCTCTCGTTTACTACTTACTGAACGAATAAATACACAATATCACTTAACCCCAGAGAATCAAACTAGTTATAGCAGTAGCCAGTTATGTTAGGACAAAAACAAAAACCAGAAGAGTGTTGCGGCGCTTTGCGCCGCAACACTCTTCTGGTTTTTATGTCTTAACTTATTTGGCTATAGCTATA
>NZ_LIRE01000687.1 GCF_001402795.1 Pseudanabaena sp. 'Roaring Creek' | reverse complement strand
AATAGGATTAGGCGGCGCTTCGCGCCGCCTAATCCTATTTCGTCAAAGATTGCGCATATTCAGCGATCGCGGCTGGATAAATAATATGTTCCTGTACTTGGATACGTTTTTGCAAATCCATCAAAGTATCACTTGCCAAAATCGGCACGGCGGCTTGCTTGAGAATTCTGCCGCTATCGACTTCAAGGCTGAGGATATGGACGGTACAGCCCGTAATTTTTACGCCATAATTAAAAGCTTGCTCGATCGCATGAATGCCTTTAAAACTTGGTAATAAACTCGGATGAATATTGAGAATTCGTTCTGGGAAGGCATCGATCAATACTTGGGTGACGATGCGCATCCAACCTGCCATGATCACCAGATCGGTGTGATACTGCTTGAGCATATCCACGATCGCCAGATCGAGGGCTGCACGGGATTTGTAATCGCGGTGATTAATCAAAATTGCGGGAATACCAAATTTATCAGCGCGTTGCTTGACATAGGCTTCGGGTTCGTTATAGATCACTACGGCGATTTTGGCGAGTAGCTGTCCGTTCTCGATTGCCTTAGCGATCGCCTCTAGATTACTGCCGCTCCCCGATGCTAAGACCGCAAGAGTAGTGACACCTTGAGAATGCTCGTACTCATCTCGATTACCCCGATGCCTGTAGGCATCCTGAGATAGATCTGGGGTGGTAGATGAAATCTCTGGCGAACTCACGTATCCTCAATACCTCTAAACAAAAAGGGCAGTCACAAGTTTACTACATGGTTTACTTCATGGAGCATATTAAGATAAGGCAAGCAAGTTCAAAGCCACGACGATTCCTTTTCCAACCATGACTTCTTTATCGGCAATGCCAATTCCTACACAGGCAAAGAGCGATCGCTTCCCCATCCATCCCCTTAGCATCGCACCGATGATGGATCGCACCGATCGCCACTATCGCTATTTCATGCGCCAAATTACGCGGCGGACTTTGCTTTATACGGAAATGGTCACTAGTGCTGCCATTAAGCATGGCGATCGCGCCTATCTCTTGGGCTTCTCACCCCAAGAAAATCCCCTTGCCTTACAGGTTGGGGGCGACAATCCCCAAGATCTTGCCGAATGCGCTCGAATTGCCGAAGCTATGGGCTACGACGAAATTAATTTAAATGTGGGCTGTCCGAGCGATCGGGTGCAGAGCGGACATTTTGGCGCTTGCTTGATGAAAACGCCCCTACTCGTCGCTCAATGCATTGAGGCAATGAGTGCCGCCACCAAGCTCCCCGTATCCGTCAAGCATCGGATCGGGGTTGACGAACTCGATCGCTATGAAGACATGCAAAACTTTGTGCGAATTCTGTCCGAATCAGGTTGTCGGCGATTTTCTATCCATGCGCGGAAAGCATGGTTACAGGGGCTGAGCCCCAAGGACAATCGCGAAGTGCCACCGCTGCGCTATGCTGATGTCCATCGGATCAAACAGGAATTTCCCCATTTATTCATTGAAATTAATGGGGGATTGATCACCCTAGAGCAAGCCCACGAACAGTTAAAATTTGTGGATGCCGTGATGATCGGACGAGCCGCTTACGATAATCCCTATCTATTTGCCACTAGCGATCGCGAATTTTTTGGTGATGAGAATCCGATCCGTAGTCGCCTAGAAGTTGCCGAAGCCATGATTGCCTATATCGATGAATGGATGGTAAGGGGATTGAAGTTACATAAAATCACCCGCCATATGCTGCAATTATTTCACGGTCAAGCGGGTAGCCGTCTTTGGAAACGCATTCTCACAGATAAATCTTGCCTTGTTGGGGCTGGTTCTGAAGTAATTCGCGAAGCAATTACCGCCATTCATTAACCATCCCAAGGATGAGCGGCGCACCACTCATCCTTGGGATTTGATTTTTATATTTGATTTTTATATTTGATTTTTATATTTGATTTTTAAGTAATGCAATTTATGGAAACCCTAATGCGATCGCTGCCTAACTGGTTTTATCACCTCGAACAATGGGCGGATGTCTTGGTTAATCAACAACTCGATCGAGCCTCGTGGACGAGTGTAGGAGTCGTATTTTTAGCAGGGCTGGTCACCAGCCTCACCCCCTGCACGCTCTCGATGTTGCCGCTGACGATTGGTTATATTGGCGGTTATGAATCCAAAAGTACGGGGAAGGCTGCCCTGCAATCGGCTTGGTTTTGTCTGGGCTTTGCGATCGCCTTAACAGGTTTTGGACTCGCCGCCGCCCTCCTAGGCAAAATCTACGGGCAGACAGCTTGGGGGTGGTCGGTCGTGATGGGGCTCATTGCGATCGTGATGGGATTGCAGTTATTGGAAGTAATTTCCTTGCGTTTACCAAGTTTTGGCAATTGGGAAATCTCGCCAAATCTACCGCAGGGATTGCGATCGCTATTAATCGGTCTATCCTTTGGATTTGTAGCTTCCCCATGCAGCACACCCGTATTGGTTACGCTCTTGGCTTGGGTATCAGGGTCGGGCAACCTGTTGATGGGCACAGAATTTCTACTCGCCTACGCCATCGGTTCGGTCTTACCCCTAGCGATCGCGGGCACATTCACGGGGATTATCAAGAAATTTTTAGAATTACGGCGTTGGTCTAGCTGGCTCAATTGGGGAAGTGGACTAATTCTGATCGCATTTGGCACCCTTTCTATTTTGAGCAAGATTACATAAATCAACCCCAAAAGATGAGTGGCAGCGCTTCGCGCTGCCACTCATCTTTTGGGGTTGATAGATCTATTTCAACCATTCCTGCTCAAATCGATGCCACAGACTGAGTAATCTTGGCTCAACCGATGTGTCTAAAAGTACTGCGGTTACGATCGCACGGATTTTTAAGAGATCGCCAAAATTAGCACTGATAAAAATCTTGCCCGAAGCCACGGATTTTTCTAGGGTGGATTTACCGATAATAATGTTGTATAGAGCTCTACCCGTACTTTCAAAAGCATTCGTCGCATTAGGATCCGCCTCCGAGATCGCCAGTTGCAAATCCATTTCACCCTCCGCTTGGACGAAAATACGCGTATCATCGATCGCAATCGTGGCGGATTTTCCGTTGGCTATCCGCACAATTGCTGACCATGTATCACCTTGGCGATCGCGTAAAATTTCTATTAATTCTAAGAGCAGGGCAGTCAAAAGCTCAGCCCGAGATGAAGTCGAAGGAGGAAGGATCATGATTTGAGAAGCAGGGGTTTAAAAGCTGCAAAGATTATAGAATTAAAAGATTATAGAACTATTATTATAAGTATCTAAGAGTAAAAAACCTAGAGGAGCGTACCGCCCGCTACGCGGGCGGTACGCTCTCTGGTTTTGGTTTTGAATTACTTAGAGAGCATCATTTGCACGAATACAGGATTAACAAATAAAGGATAATTGCTATGGTTTGGCAACTTTTTGAAAGCGATTCTCACCAAAAAATTAAAGATGGGATCGAGAAGTTCCTTTCCATCGCGATGATCTGCACGACTATTGTTTTACCTGCGATTCCTCCAATTTCATCTTCTGCCGAGGCGCAAACAGAGACCATCGAAACCATTCAGAATTCCGAGTCAAAAAGCTTTCCCATTTCCCTAAAGAACGGTCAGTTTGTCAGGGTGATCGTACAGCAGCAAGGAATCGACCTGGTCGTAAAACTCGTGAGTCCTGATGGTCAAACCATCGCTAATTCGGACAGCCCCAATGATGATGAAGGACCAGAAGTAATTTCCACTATTGCCAATACTACGGGCGATTATCAGTTGGTAGTTTCTGCCACCGATCCAGCCAATTCAGGGGCTGTGGGGAAATTTACAGTTAAAATCGAAGAATTAAGAATGGCGAAAGAATCCGATCGCCAGTATCTCGCGGCTGAAGTTGCCTTTATGGAAGCCACCAAAATCAACGATGGCACGGAACAGCAAAGGGAGCAAGCGATCGCCAAATATTTAGAAGCTTTGCCCGTTTTCCGCGCTGAAAAAAGAACCTATTGGGAAGCACTTACCATTAGAACCATTGGTTATATCTATCTCGATCTGGGTAAAAATGACGATGCTTTGAACTATGAATTGCAAGCATTGCCCCTATACCAAAAACTAAGCGATGCCAAACAATTAGGACGGCTCCTCAATCAAATTGGTAAAACCCAAGAGAAGTTGGGAGATCTCCGAACGGCACTTGCCTATTACGAGCAAGCGAATGCGGCGCGGCAATTAATACGAGATCCGATCGGAGAAGGGGCAACCTTTAATAATCTTGGCTATGCCTACGATATTCTCGGTCAGCCCAAAACTGCCTTAGATTTCTATAATAAATCTCTAGCTCTATGGAAAGAAACAGGAAATCGTAAGGAAGAAGGGAATACCTTACGCAACTTAGGAGCAGTCTACCGCAAGCTCAGCAACTACGGACAAGCACTAAAGCTTTACGAACAAGCCCTAGCCATCCATCTGGAACTAGGCGATCGCAAGAACGAAGGGAACACTCTCAATAGTATTGGCTTACTTTATTACAACATCGGACAATCGACGAAAGCAATTGATTTTTTACAGCGTTCTTTGGCAATCGCTCAGGCAAGAAAAGACTTACGCGCTCAATCCTCGATCTATAGCAATATCGGGCTTGCCTACAGAAAGTTAAACGAACAGGATAAGGCTCTCAAAGCCTATTTTCAAGCTTTCAAACTCGCCCAAGAAACGGGAGATCTGGGTTCGGAATCAGTCTCCCTTAACAATCTTGCATCGATCGCTCTAGATGAAAAAAAATATAGCGATGCCCTTGATTTCTATCAAACTGCTTTAAAAGTAGCAAGAAAAGTTGGCGATCGCGTTACCGAAGCAACGATCCTAGATAACATCGGTCTGGTTTATAACTACACTGGCAAATACAATGAAGCTTTTGCCAACTATCAGCAGTCATTGCTCTTACACCGCCAGGCTGGAAATCGTCAGGGTGAAGCGATCGATCTCAGTAACATGGGTAGCTTGATGGGAGATCGGGGAAGGCTAGAATTAGCGATCTATTTCTATAAGCTATCGGTAAACGTCCGCGAATCCATCCGCAAAGATATTCGCAGCCTCGCCCGTGAGGATCAAAGTGCCTTTAAGCAATCGGTTGCCGATGTCTATCGCGGTCTCGCCAGCATACTATTAACAAAAGGGCGGGTAATGGAAGCTCTACAGGTATTAGATTTACTAAAAGTACAGGAACTACAAGATTATCTCCAAGATGTGAAGGGGAATGAAGTTACTGCCCAAGGCTTGGAGCTTTTACCACTAGAACAAAATTTATCCCAATTAATCAGCGCTGTTGCACTCCAATCAACGAGTTTGAGCGAAGAACTTGACAAGTTAAGGAAACTGGCAAAACCCAACGATGTTCAAAAGGCAAGGCTTGAGGAAATCGAGAAAATTCAGCTTGCTACAAGCCAAAAAATAGGAGGTTTATTTGATAGCGAATCGGCAAAGACGATCGAGAAAGATCTGAGTCAACAGGCGATCGCTGATAATCTCAAACTGAATAGCTATGTCAGCTTACAAGAACGGTTGAGAGCCTTGATGCAAACTGCTCAGTTTCCCCAAAGGGTAGCCCTATTCTATCCGTTAATTCTTGGCGATCGCCTTGAACTGATTTTATTCGTTCCCGACGCGCCGCCAATTCATCACACCGTTAAGGTCGATCGCCAGCAATTAGAAAAAGCGATCGCCGCTTTTCGGGTGGATCTACAGGATGCCAGTTCCCTTGATGTGCAAGAGTCCAGCTATCACCTTTATCAATTGATGATTCAGCCCATCGCTGGCGATCTCCAAAAAGCGCAAATCCAAACGATTATCTACGCACCCGACGGACAACTGCGTTATATTCCCCTTGCCGCACTCTACGATGGTCAAAAATGGCTAGTCGAACGCTATGCCATCAATCACATTACGGCGATGAATCTTTTTCGCCTTGGTTCGCAGACGATCTCCCAGCCCAGAGTAATTGCTGCTGCCTTTAGCAAAGGTGATTACTCCTTTGATGTGGGTTCGCAGAAATTTTCCTTCTCAGGTTTGCCTTTTGCAGGTAAGGAAATCGAAAATCTCAGCTCGATCGTTCCCAATACCACCAAGTTCTTAAACGCATCCTTTGAGCGCGATACGATCACAGAACCTAAGCCAAGCTACAATATCATCCATTTAGCAACCCATGCAGCCTTTGTGAGTGGTAAGCCCGAAGAGTCATTCATTTTAATGGGAAATGGCGATCGCCTGAGTCTGCGTGAAGTTCAAAATCTCAAGTTTCCTGCGGTAGACCTAGTGGTATTGAGCGCTTGCCAAACGGCTCTGGGAGGTATAGTTGGCAGTGGTGAAGAAATCCTAGGTTTTGGCTACCAAATGCAAAGAACTGGGGCGAAGGCATCGATCGCTTCACTCTGGACGGTTTCCGACGGTGGCACACAAAAGCTGATGGATATTTTTTATGGAGAAATCCAAAAAGAAAAACATTCCAAGGTAGAAAGCTTACGTCAAGCCCAACTATCGATGATTCGTAATCCTAAATCCGAGTTTTCTCATCCCTATTACTGGTCAGCTTTTATCCTGATCGGCAACGGACTTTAATTAGTTAGAGCTAATCACCCCCCAAATATGAGTAGCGCCGCTACTTATATTTGAGGTTTTATAGATGTCGCCAAGTGTACTAGGACATAAAACCCAAGAATTAATTGGCGGCGCAAAGCGCCGTCAATTAATTCTTGGGTTTTGATTTGTCCTAATTCAAGTGACTGTAGCTATAGCAACGTTAGTAAAGCGCAAAGGATGAGTGGCGGCGCGAAGCGCCGCCACTCATCCTTTGCGCTTTACCTATTGATTAGTTTGCACAAAACGATTTTGCAAGTCGTAAGCTTCCCGCTCCATGAGGTTGTTCTCGTACTTTTGCTTAGCTCGTTTATATTCAACAAAATATTGGTAGCCAAACTGGTCTAAGCCACCGTTTTTAGAGCATTGACGGACATGCACCATCTCATGAGCAATTACCGATAACTGTTTGAGATCTTCAGGTTTGTAATCGTCGCGGAGATAAATCCGATCGCAATAGGTTTGGGCGATCGTCTCAACCCTACCAAAATGCACAACGACATTACCCAGTACCCAACGATCCATCATTTGGGCATTATAAATAACCTGCACATGATCGATATAGTCAATAAAATAACGCCTGAGGTAACGTTTTTGGACATTATCTAGCGGTACCCCTTCACCATTCTTAGAATGCATCGTTTTTGCGGCTGCTTGATAGGCGATCGAACCCGCTTGCCCCCAAGCCTCCTCAGCGAAGCTGGACTTTGTTTCCGAGTCAGCCCAAAAGCCTACATCAGACATCCCAATGGCGGTAACCAGTGAGAGGGTCAACAGAATTAAAAAAATGATTCTCCGAATGCTATTCATAGGCTTTACAGAGATAGCTTGACCAATGGCTAGGAGCAGATTTAAAACATCATCTCAATTGCCTTTTGATTGCTGCTTAATTTTTAGCTGTTAGTATTTAATTCGTTAGAAACAATTACCACGGTGATATTATCTCGCCCACCACGCAATTTCGCCGACTCGATCAAGGCTTGAGCCGCCTGCTGACAGTTGCGAATACTCTTGAGATGATGGGCGATGCGATCATCGGTTAGTTCCTCTGTTAATCCATCACTACAGATCAAAAAGCGATCGCCAGGTTGCCATTCAATTTCACGGGCAGAAATCGACTTTACATCTTCACGCCCCAAACATTGCAAAAGCATATGTCGCCAAGGATGGCTTTTGGCATCTTCAGGATTAACTACCCCCGTCTGAATTGCCCGTGCAATCCATGTATGATCGTCGCTGATCTGCTCTAATTTCGGTCCGCGCAAACGATACAACCGCGAATCACCAATATGACAATACCAAGGCTGTTCGTCCCGAAATAGCAATATCACGATGGTAGTTCCCATATCCGATCGCACGGGATGATCCGCTTGATCGTTGATAATTGCTTGATTTGCCTTAGAGATTGCATCCTGCATCAACTGCTGTGGTGTCGTTTCGTCATCCCAAAGAGCTTCTAAACATGCACGAATAGAATCGACGGCAATTTGACTTGCCACTTCTCCGCCTGCGTGCCCTCCCATCCCATCGGCAACTACAAAGAATCGTCCCTCAGGATCGATATAGTAAGAATCTTGGTTGGCTGATCTGACGCAGCCAGTATCGGTTGCTCCCGCAAATAGACGCTTCATGTTAGGTGGTTCGGCTCGACGTATTTATTGACCAGTTCTGCTATAGCAATCTTTAGTTTAGCGCTCACAGGCAAAAACTATAGCAATATCTACAAACTGTCAGTCATTATCAATAAGTGCTTGCGCAAAATAAATTGCTAAAACCCGTGAAGTTGCGCCCCGTAGGGGCACAACTTCACGGGTTTTGGTTTGTAGTTAATTATGCCTAGCTACTTATTGCTGTTTGAGTAATGCTATCCAATCATCGTTCAGGACGGTCAATTTTTGATAACAATCGCAATAGTATTAGGACAAAAATTCCCGCAAGGATGGCTGTAATGAGGGCAGGGATCTGGAGCCCATTAATAAATAAGAGGGTGGCACATAAAAAACAGGTCGCACCGAGTAATGCGTAAATTGCGCCGATACCAACATTACTCAGTCTTCGTAAGAGGCGATCAGTTTCTTGCGATTTGACCCGCACGCGGATATCGCCACGATCTAGTTTCGAGAGGGTTTCATCGATACGCCGAGGTAAAGCGATCGCTGTGCTACTCACCTGAGTAGCCTGCCTACCTAGTTCACCGAAAAAAGCCGTGGATAAATTTCCCGATTCTTTAGCGCTACCATTTTCCATAAGATTAGTTGCGTAGGGTTTTGCGACTTCCATAAAGTTAAAACTAGGATCAAGTCCTTTGCCCAGTCCCTCTAATGTAGAGAGAGCCCGCATGACAAAGGTAAATGTGGCGGGGAATCGAAATGGTTGGTCATAGGCAATGTCGTACAGATCGTCACTAATAGCCGCAACGGATTGCTTATCCATGGACTGTCCCATGAAGTTATCAAGCATATATTGCACCGATCGCCGTAAGGGACCTGTATCGCCAGTAACCTCTAATGCCCCGAGATCGATCAAAGAATTAATTACGACTTCGGCATCTTTTTGAGCAATCCCAAAGAAGGTTCGCAATAATTTCTCGCGGGTAATCGATTGTATCTGTCCCATCATGCCGAAATCGTAGAAAATCAGTTCGCCTTTTGCCGTGACCGCTAAGTTACCAGGATGGGGATCGGCATGAAAAAATCCGTGATTGAGTAACTGTTCTAAATAAGACTCTGCGCCAATGCGGGCGATCGCCTTGCGATCGATTCCTGCGGCTTCTAGGGCTTCATAGTTACTAACTTTAATCCCTGGCATATACTCAAGGGTCAGTACCCGTTTTGAGGCATAGCGCCAATACACTCTTGGCACCATAATGCGGCGATCGCCTCGAAAATTACGGCGAAAAATATCGGCATTCCTACCTTCATTTAAATAATCTGCTTCTTGATAGAGGATCTTGCTGCATTCTTCATAAATACCAACCCAATCCCTCCCCCTGCCGTACTTGGGATGATTTTGAAAATATTGGGCAATCCGCTTGAGAATACCTAAATCGATCGCAAATAGCTTCAATAGCCCTGGACGTTGTACCTTAACAACAATCTCTTCGCCCGTATGTAATTGAGCCTTATGGACTTGACCGAGACTCGCCGCTGCTAGGGGAATGGGATCGAAATATCCAAACATGCGATCGATGGGCTTAGCCAAATCAGACTCAATGATTTGCTTTGCCTTCGCCGCCGTAAAAGCAGGGACTTTATCCTGTAATTTTGATAGTTCCTCTACGGATTCCGCAGGCAAAATATCGGCACGGGTTGATAAAAGTTGTCCCACCTTAATAAAGGTTGGACCAAGTTGCAGCATGGACTCGCGCAACCAAATGGCTCTTTTTCGAGTACGTTTTTTAACCTTGGCTTCAGTCTTGCCCCCGACATAGCTCCATTTTTTGTTGTCAAGCCAAATCATCCAAGAGAATGTGAGGACTGTGCGCCAAATATCAATGGTGCGGGCAAGTTCAGAGTAGTTGTCACGACTCCAACGATAATTGGGTTCAGAGGATAAAACTGACACGATTCACTAACGGCAGAAGGACTATCAAGAAATCTGTAACAAACCTTTACATCTTAGCGTGAATATTTATAGTTGTTAATATTTGGGAGACTGCTTTACTACTGCATTTAGAATTTCAAACTAAAGCCGTTCCATAAGTCCTCTTCAGCATGTGGGATTATTGGGTAAGTAGCTGGGCATAATTAAAACCCACAATCAAAAACTGAGCGTACGCTGCGCGTGCGCTCAGTTTTTGGGGTTTTATATTTAATTTCGCCTAGCTACTTAATGTGGAAAAAGACGCTTTCCCGATCATAAAGATGCGTCAGGTCGTGATTTACCTGAAAGAGACAAGTTCAGATTCTGTCTTTCAGCACTATTTTTGGCAATTCCCTTGGCATCATAGACATTACTATTTGCTGTTATTATGCTTTGCATAAGTAGCTAGGCATAGTTAAAAGCCAGAGTCAAAACCAGAGTCAAAAGCTGTAGCGCACGCGCAGCGTGCGCTACAGCTTTTGGGGTTTTATATATTTAATTGCGCCCAGATACTTAAGAATAGACCCAGAATAATTTTCCTTCTAATTTTATGGAAGCTTTCAATCCAATTCCTCCAGAGTGGGTCGAAAAGGCAACACATGCAGATGGGTTTTGCTGCCCTCGTTGCGGACAAGCCCCAAGCAGTGCTAAGGCTGTGTGGGTTAACCGTCGATCACCTGTTTATACCGAAAATCATCAACGCAAGTGGCAGGAATTTTATCAATGTGAATGCCAATCGGTATGGTGGGCTTGGAGTAACGATCGCCCCCCATCAGAATTTAGCGATCGGGCGATTCGGAATAGTTATGGCGATGATTTAAGTTGAGCCAATGAAGTCGCAAGTTGCCCTAGTTCTGTCTTTATTCTTTATTGCAGGAGCCTACGCCAGTTTCTTACCAGATTGGACGGGTTTTTATGTAGTTTTTGGTATTGGCTTTGGTCTATCGATGCTAGTTCCCGCGATTTGGCGCTTGGGACCTAAGCGATGGGTCTATCTCTTAGCAACAATCGTGGCAATTTTTGCTTGTTTTTATTTAAAGATTCGCACGCCGCAGCCATCGGCTGATGATATTTCTAAGTATGCCCCACTTTCCAATGCGATCGTGCGGGGAAGGGTCATTGAATCACCTAGCTTAACCCGTAGTGAGAGAGCCAAGTTTTTGTTAGCCGTGCAGGAGGTTAACCTTTCTGGCAAAGTCAATATTAAAGATCTCAAGGATCGCACTTCTAGCGATCCGAGCAGTAATGCGACTAATGGGGATAATGACAAGAAGTTTATAGCAACTTCGGGCAAGCTATATGTAACTGTGCCCCTAATTGAAGTAACGGGTTTGCGGGTCGGTCAAGAGATCGAGCTATCGGGCAGGCTTTATTTGCCGAGTCGTGCGGATAATTTTGGAGCCTTTGATTTTAAGTCCTATCTGGCGCGTCAGGGAGTATTTGCGGGGTTAAGCGGGCGATCGCTAGTCATGCAGGGCAATCCCGTGAGTTTTGGGGAATGGTGGTTTATCAGTCGCATCGTTCGCGCCCATGTGATGGGCGCAGGCGTGCCAGAGGGTTCTTTACTTAGCTCTTTAGTATTAGGCAGTCGCGCTGTGGACTTACCCAGCGATCTGAAGGATGCTTTTATTCAAGCAGGATTGGCAGCGGTGTTGGCGGCTTCGGGCTTTCAGGTTACTTTGGTGCTTGGGGCGGCGATCGCTTTAACCAACAATAGTTCGCTCAAGATCAAGTTTACGGTTGGCTGTTGTTGCTTGGGTGGATATTTACTGCTGACAGGTGCTAGCCCATCGATCCTGCGAGCCGTACTGATGGGTTTTGGGAGCTTGATCGGTTTAGTGGTACAGCGCCGTAGCCGTCCTGTGATCGGTTTACTAATTACGGCAGTATTACTATTGATCTATCAGCCCCAATGGATCTGGGATTTAGGCTTCCAGTTTAGTTTTCTGGCAACCTTTGGGTTACTGACCACCTCGCGATCGATCTCCGAACGTCTGGAATGGCTCCCCCCTGCGATCGCCGAATTGCTATCCGTCCCCATTGCCGCCTACATCTGGACTTTGCCCCTGCAACTATTGGTATTTGGCAAGCTCTCTCCCTATAGCTTAATTGCGAATGTATTGACCACGCCTTTAGTCTCGATCGCGACCTATGGGGGCATCATTAGCGGACTGTTGGCAATTATTTTTGTACCCCTAGGGGCAGCGATCGCTTGGTTACTATACCCCCTATTGCATTGGACGATTGATATCGCCCAATGGATTAATAATTTACCGAATACCAGCATCAGCGTGGGCGCGATTAGCATCTGGCAGATGTTAATCGCTTATATGTTATTTGTGGCGATCTGGCTCTTGCCTTGGTTTGCCAAGATGCAGCGTTGGACGATCGCCTTTGTTCTTGCCTGTGTGGTCTTATTTGTCCCCAATACGCTCGCCCAGCAAAGTTCTTTTCAAGTCACCATCCCAGCCTTTAATGATGTGCCGATTATGCTGATTAAAAATCAAAATCAAACGGTTTTGATTAATAGCGGCGATCGTCAATTTGCCAACTTTACCTTAATTCCATTCTTGCAGAAACTAGGCATTAATCGCCTCGATTGGGGCGTTTCTACAGATACACAGCCCGATGTCAGCGATGGCTGGAATGCTCTGACCAGTTCTGTAGCAATCAGCCAATTTCGCGATATCAGTCTTGGAGTCACCCCAAAGCCCTACCAAGATCTCCAGCAAGCCCTTGCTAATGCCAAAACTCCTCTAGCCTCTCTGAAAGTTGGCGAAACCTTGACAGTTAACAATCAAGTTCAGATTCAATTGCTCAATCAATCACCTGACATTTTGAAGCTAAAAACAGGAGACCTATCATGGTTATTGCTTGCTAATGCCGATCCCAAATCCCAACAAGCGATCGCTTCTAAAAAAGAACTGCTACCCCAGTTAGCCGCTAATGTACTTTGGTGGACGGGAGGGCAGATCGATCCCGCAATTTTACAGGCAATCAAGCCGACAATGGCGATCGCCTCAGCAACAAGCGTTGTCGAGGAAATGGTCAATCAACTTTACGAGGCTAAAGTTAGAACGTTTTGGACTGGGCGCGATGGTTCCATTCAATGGAATCCCGAAAAAGACTTCAGTACATTGCGCGATCAGCAAGACTCGCAATCACCTATTTAACGTCAGTTCGGGGTAAACTAGCAAATTTTAAAATCCCAAAAGTAAAAGCCTTGCTTAGCAAGGCTTTTACTTTTGGGATTT
>NZ_LIRE01000119.1 GCF_001402795.1 Pseudanabaena sp. 'Roaring Creek' | reverse complement strand
TAACAAGACTGGCGGTAGCTATAGTAAGGGTTTTCAAGTTAAGAAATGGCTACGCCATTTCTTAACTTGGTATAAGGTTTTGAGATTCAAAAAATGGCAACGCCATTTTTTGAATTGGTTTAACTGGATAATAGCTGAATCCTCAGGTTAAGTGTATGACCAAATCAGTGGGCGATCGCGGAGAGGGATTAGTAGCAAAGCTCCTACAAACTAATGGGTGGGAAATTGTAGAAACTCAGTGGCGCTGTCCTTGGGGGGAGTTAGACTTAATTGCCCGCGATCGCCAATGGCTATTGTTTATTGAGGTAAAAACTCGTAGCGATCGCAGTTGGGATATGGATGGCAGCCTCGCCATCACTCCGCATAAACAAGCTAAGTTAGTTAAAACCGCATCAATATTTTTGAGCGAACATCCCCAGTTAGCCCAACTTGCCTGCCGATTTGATGTTGCCCTAGTCCGCCGCACAGGATCGGAATTTTGCCTACATGCCTATATCGAGCAAGCATTTATCCCAATAAGTAGCTAGACGCAATTAAATATAAAACCCAAAAACCTATATTGCACGCTGCGCGTGCAATATAGGTTTTTGGGTTTTAATCATGCCCAACTACTTACCAAGTTAAGAAATGGCTACGCCATTTCTTAACTTGGGATGACAAGCGGCGACTGCCATAATTTTTAGATATTATGCAAACTCTGTTGAGTTTGCTCGACCGATAAGGAGCTTTGTTCGCTTAAACCTAGAGCAGTTATATACTTCGGAATTGCGCGATCGATAGTATAACGACGCTCTAATAATCGACGAGCATTTCGCCCCAATGTTGATTGAATATGAGGATTTGCGGCAAGCCAACAAATGTAATCGGCTAGTTCTTGGGCATGACCATTGTCAAAACAAGCACCACAATCACCCTCAGCAACTAACTCTCGTAAATAGTTATTTTCAGGACAGATGACGGCTACAGGTCTTGCCGCCGCAAGAATTCCGTAGATCTTGGAGGGGGCGATCGTATCGCCAACATTAGGCAAAATGCTTACTAACGACAGATCGCAAGCAGTTAAGGAAAATGGCAAAACTTCACGATCTTGATAGGGCAATTGCAAGGTATTCGTTAGCTCTCCCGTAGCGATCGCCTGTTTAATAACTTGAGAACCAACCCCATTACCAATAAATACAAATTTGATATCTGACCGATAGCTTAATAACTGAGCGCATTCTAAAATAGTCTTGTTGTCATGGCATCGTCCCAAGTTGCCTGAATAAAGCACCACAAAGCAATCCGTTAAATCATATTGTTTCGCAAACCAATTGTCTGACTTGGCGATCGGGCTAATAAATTTCGGGTCAGCCCAGCTATGAATGACGTGAATCTTGTCGGCGAGATCTCGATGTTTTTGAATTAGTAGCTGCTGCATCGGTTCGCTTAAAACGATCAAGGACTCGGCACGATGCCATACTTTATGATTGACAAATTCCCAAAACTTGACAATCAAATGATCGGGAGGAACAACCTTAAGGCGTACAGCGACTTCAGGATAAATGTCATAAATAATGCAGCTATAGCTATGTCCAAAAATTTTGTTGTAAAGCCATCCAATCAATCCCAAAAATGGCGGAGCTGAGGTTAAGACTAAGTGAGAGCCGCGAATATCTTTGCGAAGCAGCTTAATGAAACAACGAATGATAAATAGGACACTGCTAAAAACTTTATTGCGAATGCGCTTGGACATGAGGTGAATCGAGCCAGTGCGCCTTACAAATACGCCATTATTCCGTTCTTCATGTTTGACATCTGTTTGACGGAAGGCATAGCCTGGCATTCCCGTGAATACGCTTACATCAAATCCTTCTTGAGCTAACGCTCCAGCTAAATCATAGACAAACTGTCCAGTTGCGGCATAGTCTGGTGGATAAAATTGAGTAATGATACTAATGCTAGTTTTTAATTGTTTTTTAACTGCCATTAACTTACTCGTTAGATGTTTTGAGTCTCAATCTGTCACAATTTATCGAAGATGAAGTTTTGCGGTCTAAATATAAATTAGAAAATCATGTAAGGCAAATCATGTTAGGCAAATTATGTAAGGCTATGGACTCGTCTGGAATGTTGCTACTGATTGCATAAGGCGATCGCCTGCTTCAATCAACGCACTACGAATACCCACCTCCGTCATGGCATGTCCCGCATCAGGCACAATGATAAAATCTGCTTCTGGAAATGCTTGATGCAGTTCCCAAGCGGTAAACATCGTACAAACCATGTCATAGCGACCCTGCACAATGGTCGTAGGAATATGACGAATGCGATCAAGATTGTCTAAAAGCTGATTTTCTGAATGAAAAAAACCCTTGTTGACAAAGTAGTGACATTCGAGTCTTGCAAAAGCCTCAGCAAATCGATCGGAACCAAAACGTTGGATTAGTTGTAAGTCAGCAATGAGTTTACTCGTACTGGCTTCCCAAATTGACCAAGTCCTTGCGGCGAGCGATCGCTCTTGGGGATCGTCACTCAGGAGACGACGATAGTAAGCGGCTATCATATCGTGACGTTCTTCAATGGGAATCAAGTCAACGTATTGTTCCCAAGCTTCTGGGAAAATATAACCTGCCCCCTCTTGATAAAACCATGCGAGTTCCTTGGAGCGCAGCATAAAAATACCCCGTAAAATTAAGGCTAGGCAGCGATCGGGATAGATTTGGCTATAGGCAAGAGTTAAGGCGCTCCCCCAACTTCCCCCCGATACAACCCAGCGATCGATATTGAGATGTTTGCGTAAGGTCTCAATATCCTCCACTAGATGCCAAGTGGTGTTTTCGTCTAGTTCGGCATGGGGAGTACTTTTGCCACAACCCCGTTGGTCGAATTGGACGATGCGCCATCGGTGAGGATCGAAATATTGGCGATAAATGGGCTGGCTTCCTCCTCCAGGACCACCATGCAAAATGATGACGGGTTTACCATGAGGATTTCCTGATTCCTCAAAATAAATTGTATGCAAATCAGAAACGGGTAACAGTCCCTGTCTATATGGCTCGATTACTGGGTATAGTTCGCGCATAGAACACTTTTATAAAGAAATTATCGCTTTATAAATTATGGAAGTGCCTAATATAGCAACTTAAGGCAAAAAAAGCGCATGGAGACAAAATCGCTATTCATTTTTTTATTTTCATAAGTAGCTAGGCATAAAGCCCCAAAGATGAGAGGCGGCGCAAAGCGCCGCCTCTCATCTTTGGGGCTTGTTATAATCCCAATTCACGAAAGGGTGACCACACTTTTTTGAATTAAAAACTAAATCTAGTAAGGGTTTGAATAACTAAAAATGGCTACGCCATTTTTAGTTTTGGTATTACTCTTTTCCCACCAAAGAAATAGACATACAAACCCAAGAATTAGACGTTGCGGCGCTTCGCGCCGCAACGTCTAATTCTTCACTGGGAAGGGAGTA
>NZ_LIRE01000118.1 GCF_001402795.1 Pseudanabaena sp. 'Roaring Creek' | reverse complement strand
TACACTTGGCGACAGCTATAAGTAGCTAGGTGTAATTAAAAAAACAAAACCAGAGAGCGTACTGCCCGCTACGCGGGCGGTACGCTCTTAATTATACCTAGCTACTTATGGGTAATCGAGCCGCAATAAGTTAGTATGGCAACTATGGCAAAACTCGATCTTCATAAGCTTGATGGGGAACATGGAAAAGCAACTTAAAATACAGCAGTTAGTTGATAATCTGGCGAAGGCGATCGTTGGTAAAGATGAAGCCATTCAATTAGTTTTAGTGGCGCTTTTTTCTGGCGGTCACGCATTACTCGAAGATGTGCCTGGGGTGGGTAAAACTTTACTCGCTAAGTCCCTTGCAGCCTCTATTTCTGGTAAGTTTCAACGCGTACAATGTACTCCCGATCTGTTGCCAACAGATATTACAGGCACAAATATTTGGAATCCGCAAAGGGGAGAATTTCAGTTTCTGTCAGGTCCAGTCTTTGCCAATGTGTTATTAGCTGATGAAATCAATCGGGCAACTCCTCGCACCCAGTCAGCCTTACTAGAGGTAATGGAAGAAAGTCAAGTTACGGTTGATGGCATATCGCGTCAAGTCCCTTCACCGTTTTTTGCGATCGCAACGCAAAACCCGATCGAATATCAGGGCACTTTTCCACTACCAGAAGCACAGCTCGATCGCTTTGCCCTATCCTTTAGCATTGGCTACCCCAGTGAAACTGAAGAGCTGGAAATGTTAAAACGGATGCAAACGGGTCAGATCGGTTCTGCCCAGCTAGAAGCCTGTATCACCCCTGAAGAAGTTCTCGAAATTCGCCAACTTTGTAAAAAAGTTCCTGTGAGCGATGCCATTAGCGAATATATCGTGAATATCGTCCGCGCTACCCGTAATAATGAAGAAATTACCCTTGGGGTGAGTCCTCGCGGCACTACGGCTCTATTACGTTCGTTGCAGAGTTATGCATTTATTCAACAGATGCTCGATCCCAATCGCAAGTCGGATTATGTCTTACCCGACGATGTAAAATTCCTTGCCCCCTTTGTTCTAGGACATCGGATTATGGTGTCTGGCAGGCGATCACCACAAAAAATCATTCAGCGCTTGCTAGATGTCGTGCCCGTACCTTAAGAAAAATGTGGCTATCACCACTTGCTTTAGGACAAAACCCCAAGAATTGACTGGCGGCGCAAAGCGCTGCCAGTCAATTCTTGTTTTTTACACTTGGCGACCTTGGCGATAGCTATAGTAAGGAACCACCACAACTGGAACCGCTTCCTGCGGTACAGCCATAGCAATAGTCGGCAGTCTGGATTTCTTGGATAATTTCCAAAGTATCTAGTTTGAGAATTTCAGCGAGGGTAAGAATGTGGTCTGAAGGAGAACGGGCGGGTAGGTTTTCCATTTGATTAAAGTCGCAATCGTAGATATTGCCTTGATAGTCGATGGATAGCTGGTTGCGACACATGAGATGGTTAAGCGTGTTGGGATTGAAATGAGATTCTAAAAAGGAGGTATATTGCCGCTCTAGTTGGCGGTGCTGGAGATAGAACTTACTTCTGCCAATGGGAAGATTAGTAAGAGCAAAGAGACTATTAAAAACAATCCCGAAATGCTTTTGCAGATAGTCTTTATAATCCTTTTCTAAATTCTGTTGATTGGGGGCAAGGGTAAATCGTTCGGATGTGGGAAGTTGGGAATTGTATACTAAGTCTAAAACTAGATGAGGATCGGAACCATAGCCAAGGCGATTCAGCCATTGTAAAGCTTGGATCGAGCGATCAAAAACTCCCTTCCCCCGCATCTTGTCCACATTATCTTCAAGGTAACAGGGGAGAGAAGCCACAACCCGCACTTGATGGCGAGCATAGAATTCGGGAATGTCTTCATAGCCCTTTTCAAAATATATGGTCAAATTAGAACGCGCGATCGCCTCTTTCCCCTGTTCTCTTGCCACCTCGATCAATGGACGGAATCCATACAGCATTTCTGGCGCACCCCCCGTCAGATCTACGGTTTGAATTTGTGGAAAGCGACGAATAATTTCTATTAACTGTTCGCAGACCTCTGGGGTCAACTCTTCGGTACGATGGGGACTTGCCTCAACATGGCAGTGACTACAGGCAAGATTGCAAATTTTACCCAAATTAATCTGCAATACGGAAATATGATGCTTTAAGAAGGGAGTTTGCAGTTTTTGAGAAAAGGGTGCGATCGCTTGGACTAGCATAGATTAGTAATCTAATGGATTCCCCATCATTCTGCCATAAACCCAATAATAGCGACCTTAACTGCAATAACCATGGCATTGTACTCGCTACTGAGCAATTTTAAAATTTCCGTGGAAGTGGGAATTTGCCCTGTTTTACCGAATTTTTCGAGATATTTACAGATATGAGACAGTCTAATTGCGCCAATACTGGCACTGGTCGATTTTAGAGAATGGGCGGCAAGTGCTAATTGACTCGCTTTTTGGTTAACAAAGGCTGACTGAATGGTATCGATCAAGTTCTCTGCGGAATTAAGATAGATAGTAAGCAAGTCGGAAAATTCGAGATCCTCCCCAATCGCCACTCTTAAATCCTGAAATATATCAATATCTAGAGTTTGGGTCTCCATAAAATCTGAATAAAAATCTGAATAAAAGTCTGGATCGCAGCCTGAATAGTTATGTACAAAATCTGGTATTAGCGCGATCGCATTGTCTTGTATATTCTCAACCATAGCTTTACTCCTGACGACAGCAAGCAAATAAGCAGTTAAGCATAGATAACCTGAAAACCCACTTAATACCAATTCACGAAAGCGTGACAACACTTTTGTGAATTAAAATTTGTGAATTAAGATTTGTGAATTAAAAATTAAACCTAGTAAGGGTTTGCAAAGCTAAAAATGGCGTAGCCATTTTTAGTTTTGGTATAAGGTTTTGAGATTCCCAAAATGGCGTAGCCATTTTGGGAATTGGTATTAACTATCTAGTTCTTGATAGTTCTTGACAAAACTAGTTATCCCACTCTTGTGACCCCAATAACTATAGCCAAATGTCGATGCTTCCTGATTACCTATAGTTTGAGTTTACGCAAATTTTCGACCGCAGCTTCAATCGTGCTATCTTTCTTTGCAAAGCAGAATCTCAAACCATTTACTTTTTCGCGCTCGGGATGGCTAAAACAACTGCCAGGAACTGCCGCGACTAAGGCTTCTTTAGCCAAACGAAAGGCAGCCCGATCTGCATCTGGAGCGATGGCGGAGCTATCCGTCCACATATAATAGGCTCCCTTAGGAAGCACGGGGGCTAAACCTAGTTCTACCAAGGCGGGGTAAAGCATATCGCGCTTGCGCTTGTAGTCTAGGGCAAGATTGGTAAAGTATTCCCGTCCAAATTCCATAGCGGTGAGGGCGGCATGTTGCAGGGGCGCGGGAGCGCAGATGGTAATAAAATCATGAATCCTTCGCATGGCGGCGGTTAGTTCGGGACTGGCAACGGTATAGCCTAAGCGCCAACCCGTAATACAAAAAGTCTTCGAGAAGCCATTGACAACGATTGTGCGATCGCGCATCCCCGCAATGCTCATGAGGCTAATATGCTCGCCTTCGTAAAGAATATATTCATAAATCTCATCGGTAATCGCATAGACATTGTATTGCTGGCAGAGTTGGGCAATTAATTCCAGTTCAGCCCTCGTCCATACTTTGCCTGTTGGATTAGCAGGGCTATTGATGATGACGGCTTTAAGCCCTCGCTTAAAAGCTGGTTCGAGCATCTCTTGCGTAATTTCCCATTGCGGCGGGTGGAGCGTGACAAACTCAGGAATACCGCCAACGGTAGCAAGATTGGGAATATAGTTTTCGTAAAATGGTTCAAAAATCAAGACGCGATCGCCTTGATTAATTAAGGTCATTAGAGCAATATTCAGTCCTTCGGTTGCGCCACAGCAAACAGTTACCTCGGTTTCGGGATCGACGGTGATGTGATTGTCGCGTTGCATCTTCGACGCGATCGCGTTACGTAACTTGTCCCATCCCCAACTATCGGCATATTGATTAAAATCTAACGCGATCGCCGCTCTTGCGGATTCTTTGATCGCTTCTGGCGCAGGGAAGTCAGGCAAACCTTGAGCGAGATTAATTGCCCCAAACTTTTCACAGTATCGAGAAGCCTCACGAATTTGGGATTCTTTAATTTGAATGGCGCGTTGGGATAGTGAAACAGTAGTCAAGATGATTATCTCTAAGCTTTAAAAAGTTAAAGACGGCATTTTGAGCCGTCTTTACTAAATCCTAAGCGAAATTGTTATGGCGGGTCAAGAATTAAGTTTTTCTAAATTTTTAGCTTAATAAGTAACAATGCTCACAGTTAACACATCGCGTCCGATCGCCCTGTAGTAAACTGACTTATTAAAAGCATCTCTACAATAAACTTTGCGTTCAAACGCGACCTATGGACTTTGCATATCAATACGCATGGCTGATTCCCTTGCTGCCACTCGCCGCAGCACTGATTATCGGCACAGGACTGATTACCTTTAACAAATCCACCAACAAACTGCGATCGCTCTGGTCTATCCTCAGCGTATCCGCTACAGGCGGCGCAATGGTGATGGCAGTCAACCTGCTTTGGAGTCAGATTCAAGGGCATGATCCCTATCTCTACACCTTTGAGTGGGCGCAAGCAGGTAGCTTTCATCTGAACATGGGCTTTGTGATCGATCATCTCACTGCACTCATGCTCGTCATTGTGACCACTGTTGCTTTCTTGGTGCAAATCTATACTGACGGATACATGGCTCACGATCCTAGCTATGTCAGATTCTATGCTTACCTAAGTTTATTCACCTCCTCCATGTTGGGGTTAGTTATCAGCCCTAACTTGGTACAGATTTATATTTTCTGGGAACTGGTGGGGATGTGTTCTTACTTGCTGATTGGCTTTTGGTTCGATCGCAAAGGTGCTGCCGATGCTTGCCAAAAAGCCTTCGTAACTAACCGTGTCGGTGACTTCGGACTTCTATTGGGCTTGCTCGGTTTGTACTGGGCGACAGGGACGTTTGAATTCAGCGAAATGGGCGCAAAACTGACTGAATTAGTGGAATCGGGTTCCCTAAGCGTCGCGTTAGCCACATTATTTGCAATTCTAGTATTCATGGGACCAGCCGCCAAATCAGCCCAATTTCCTCTCCATGTCTGGCTTCCCGATGCAATGGAAGGACCTACACCGATTTCGGCATTGATTCACGCTGCCACAATGGTTGCCGCAGGCGTATTCCTAATCGCGCGGATGTTTCCTGTATTTGAAGAAATTCCTGCGGTTATGAATACGATCGCTTGGACGGGTGCTTTCACTGCCTTTTTGGGGGCAAGTATCGCCATCACCCAAAATGACATCAAAAAAGGTTTAGCCTATTCTACGGTTTCCCAATTGGGTTACATGGTCATGGGGATGGGTGTTGGTGCTTATGGCGCAGGTTTATTTCACCTGATGACTCATGCCTACTTCAAAGCAATGATGTTCCTCGGTTCTGGTTCTGTCATTCACGGTATGGAAGAAGTCGTCGGTCACGATCCCGACCTTGCTCAAGATATGCGTGTTATGGGTGGTTTGCGCAAATATATGCCCATCACCGCCATTACTTTCTTTATCGGCACTCTCGCCATCAGTGGGATTCCTCCTTTTGCGGGTTTCTGGTCAAAGGATGAAATTCTTGCTTCTACCTTCAAGGCAAATCCCATTCTCTGGGGAATAGGTTTCTTAACCGCAGGGATCACTGCCTTCTATATGTTCCGCATGTACTTCACGACCTTTGAAGGGGATTTTCGCGGCACAGACAAGAAACTATTAGCCTCAGTAAAAGCCGAGAATTCCATCGGTAAGGCTCCTCAAGCAGATGATGGTCATGGTCACCACCATGCAAGCAAGCCCCATGAATCGCCAATCTCCATGACCTTACCTCTAATGGTACTGGCAATTCCTTCGATGCTGATTGGGCTTGTGGGAACTCCTTTAGGAAATTACTTTGAGTACTTTATCCATGCTCCCTCAGAAAAAATCACGGAAGTTCCTGTGGAAGGATTTACCCCAGAATTTCTGCTCATGGGTGGTAGCTCGATTGGTGTGGGCTTGATTGGGATTTCTCTAGCGATTTTGATGTATCTGCAAAAGAAAATCGATCCCAGTGCGATCGCCAAAGCGATCGCGCCACTTTACCAGTTATCTAAAAACAAATGGTACATTGACGAAATTTACGAGGCTGTATTTGTAATTGGTTCTCGCCGCCTTGCCCGTCAAGTCCTAGAAGTCGATGCCAAAATCGTCGATGGTGTGGTTAACCTTGCTGGTTTCGTGACCGTAGTTACAGGCGAAGGCTTGAAATACTTTGAAAATGGTAAAGCGCAATTCTACGCGCTCGTTATTTTCATTGGCGTTCTTGGTTTCGTCATTGTTACCTCGATTTAAAGGATTTCATCATTTGATCATATAGACACCAAGAAAGCAGCCCTAAGGGCTGCTTTCTAAAACAAAAGCAAAGAGAGCGATCGCTAAGCGATCGCTCTCTTTGCTTTTGATAGCAACATAATAGCAAGTTAAGAAATGGCTACGCCATTTCTTAACTTGCTATTACCCAAAAGATGAGTGGCGGCGCAAAGCGCCGCCACTCATCTTTTGGGTTTTGAATTGCTATACTTACGGCAATTACCGATCAAACGAACCACAAGGAAATTTTTGAAAGCGTTGCTTCGCAACGCTTTCAAAAATTTCCTTG
>NZ_LIRE01000117.1 GCF_001402795.1 Pseudanabaena sp. 'Roaring Creek' | reverse complement strand
GCGCCGCAACTCTCTATTGGGTTTGATTTGAGAATAAAAGCACTATTCTATAGATTTTCTAGAACTGCTAATCCTTGAAATTTTGGTTTCGCAAAATAATAACCTTGAAAAAGATCGATTCCAAAGGATTGCAAAACATCCAACTCCTCGTAAGTTTCAATTCCTTCAGCAATTATTTGAATCTTTAGCTCGTTACATACTTGAACGATCCCCTTCACGATCGCCTGACGATTCTTATTGCGATCGATATGCCGAATTAGCCCCATGTCTAATTTGACTAAATCCGTTTGAATATCAGCTAATAAATTAAGTCCTGAGTAACCAGCCCCAAAATCATCGATCGCCGTCAAGAATCCCTCTTGTTGATAATATTTGATGATTTCGAGCAGATGAGCGCGATCCTCGATCTTTTCTCCTTCAGTAATCTCAAAGATAATCCGATCGATCGGGAAACCGAAAGTTTCCGCTGCCTCAAGCGTAGTACGAATACATAATTCGGGACGATAAACAGCATTGGGCAAGAAATTAATGCTGACATAAGATTTAATATTCAGTTTTGCGCTTAACTGAACCGCCTTGACTCGACAGGCTTGGTCGAAGCGGTATTGATTTTCATTATTCACCCTCGCTAAAATCTCCCCAGCGGGTTCTTCGGCCATACCCCTAACCAAAGCTTCTTGAGCAAAAATTGTTTTGGTTTTAACATTAACGATTGGCTGAAATGCCATTGTAAAGTCAAAGCCTAATCCAGCTCCTTTTGTGCATTCTGCACAACCAATTGACGGAAAGTCATGGCGTTGCGTCATCTGATTTACCTAATATATTCAATATATTCAACGTTGAGTTAGAGTCTCAAAAACTTAGGATGCATTGGAGCTATATAGTACGTTTTTGATTATTGCCTGCGACATATACCTTAGCCATCCCTCTTTATGGCATAAGCTCAACTATTTGATTCATCAAAACAATTGTTTTTGATTCATCTCTGAGGGCTATAGGTACCACAGCATAATTATATCCAGAGCTAAAGCCTGCGGTGCCAAGCTGCGCTTGTACCACGGGCTTTAGGATTTTATATTTAATTAAGCCCACTTACTTAGAAACTATTAAGCGATCGCTAAGTTAATAAAACAGTCAGTAAATAAGTGTACTCCTTCATAACTCCATTAGTAATTTTTTTATGAAATCAACGGGTTTCTGTAAGTAAACTTAAAACCTAGAAGAGAGTACCGCCCGCTACGCGGGCGGTACTCTCAAGAAAGACAAGTGGCAGTGCGAAGCACTGCCACTTGTCTTTTGGGGGTTTGATTTATCCTAGTTTAGGAATGCCCCAGCGCTAGATTAGAATTAAAAGGCTGACAATGCGATTTTTCTATTCTGATTTCCCCTAAATGCATGAGCGATCGCCAATATATTCTTTTGTACAAGCCCTATGGAGTGCTATGCCAATTTACCGATGACAGCATATCGCCTCGCCCAACTTTGAGAGAATATCTGGATATCCCTGAAGTGTATTCGGTTGGAAGATTAGATTTTGATAGTGAAGGGCTGTTACTACTTACCAATGATGGGGTATTAAAACATCGGTTAATCGATCCTCAGTTTGAACATTCCCGAACCTATTGGGTACAGGTGGAAGGAACTCCAACAGAAGAAGCTTTACAGAAGTTACAACATGGAGTCATCATCCAAGGATATCGCACAAAACCCGCGATCGCCAAGTTATTAGATACCGAGCCAGATCTACCGCCAAGAGATCCCCCCATTCGCTTTCGCGCCCATATACCAACCACTTGGCTAGAGTTAACATTAACCGAAGGGAAAAATCGACAGGTCAGAAAGATGACAGCATCCGTCGGATTCCCTACTTTACGCCTAGTCAGAATCGCGATCGCCCATTTAAATTTAGCTAATCTTGGGGTAGGGGAATGGCGGCGATTAACAGATGGAGAATTAAAAGAACTACGCTCGAAAGTACTGCCGCGCCGATTGCGATAGAACATCTATTAACTTTTGCAGACAATATTGGCGATCGCCTTGCATGAGTTCTTGGCATCCCACGATCGGCACTTCCGAGACAAATAGTTCTTTCAGTAATTCAAAATCTGGAGTAATCGCGATCGAGCCATGTTGCAAAACTGAATTATGGCGATAGACCTGCGCACTACCAATTAGCTTACGTCCGTCAGAAATGACTAAATCGGCATTGGTTGCCGTCGAGAAACAACTAGGATTGTGAATATATCCCCGTCCTGCCAGTCCATAGGTCAAGGGAACCCCCAGTTGGGCAAAACCTTGAATTAAAAATCCGCAGATATATTCATATATTTCACGATGCGATCGCTTTTTACCATTGATATCGATACTGGTAATCACAGCATAGGTAAGATCGCCTTTATGTAGCACAGCCCTTCCCCCGCTGGGACGATGGACGATATCGAGATTATGGTTTTCGGCAATCGCTTGCCAATGCTCAGGATATTTTTTTTGGTGAAAGCCTAAGGATATTGCCGCAGGAGTCCAGCGATAAAATCTTAAAATTGATGGCGATTGGGGATTTCGACTATGGCGATCCAGTAAGGAATTATCCAAATCCATATGCAGTTTTCCTGATGTTTCGGAATAGGGAATAAACTGCAATGGTTGATTCATAAAACGTAAATCTTTTCAATAATACTTATAAGGA
>NZ_LIRE01000116.1 GCF_001402795.1 Pseudanabaena sp. 'Roaring Creek' | reverse complement strand
CAAATTTTAAAAGCCCAAAAGTAAAAGCCTTGCTTAGCAAGGCTTTTACTTTTGGGCTTTGAGGAAGGGTTTGCCACGCAAACCCTTCCTCAAAGCCTGTTTCAAATTATCCCGAACTCAAATCAATTAAAGTACCTGTGGCTTCGACTCCGCTCAGCCAGCGTTAGCCGAGCAAAGTCGAAGTTAGGGAGTAGATATTAATTCAAAAACAAATCCCTTTGACCCCACAGCATCCAGAGACCTCCTACTGCCATAAATGCCAAAACAATCTGCCGAAACTGTTGGGAACTCATACGGCTGAGGATATATTTGCCCACGAGGTTAGCAGGTATTGCCGCTAAGCCGATCGCTAAACCTGCGATCGCCTGCTCTTGCGACAGGGCTGCTAGTAGCCCATAAGTAATCAGTTTGAAGACGTGAATAATCGTCATATGGGCAGCTTTAGTCGCAATCATTTGCTCCTTGAGCAAGCCATAGCGTAGATAAAAAGGGTTGAGCACTGGTCCCGTTGTCCCCACTAGACCTGATACATAGGCTTTCAGAAATCCTGCGGGCATAATATGCCATGCTTCGAGCTTAAATTTAGGTTTAGGCAGTTGCCCTTGAGTCTCGGTTTGATTTGCATTAGGAATTTCATTAGCCCCAGATTCCCCAGATTCTTTAGTCTCTTGGGAATCTCTAGTCTCTTCAGAAGCGATCGCCAAAGCAGTCAATTTTGTTTCTAAATTATCTGAATTTAAATTATCTGAATTTAAATTATCTGAATTATTTAAATCATGCTGAGATGCAGAGTTATCTACGTTTTTTGTATCTGGGCTTTTTTCTAACTCAAACAAAACTGCGCTGATCAGCAGAAATATACCAATGACTATTTGCAGCCCATCAATATGAATTCGGGTAAAGGTATATGCGCCAAGAATTGCCCCAAAAACTGCACCAGGAGCATACCAAGCCGTTAATTTCCAGTCAATATCGCGCCAAAACAGAAAAACTCGATGGGCATTCCCAAAAAACATACCAATCGTAATTACAGGTGGAACCGAGGCAGCCCCCATCAAGAGATTGACCAATGGGATTAAAACAAAGGGACTACCACCACCTGCTAACGTGCTAACTATCCAAGCAAAGAAACTAACTATGCTGAGATAGATAGTTGGCATGATTTCTGACATAGACATTGACAATTCGTTAATAATTCGTTTATTTGGAGATTTGGATAGGGGTAGGATACATGGAGCTTTCTGCTAAGTCTAAATTATTTATCAACCTATGAATCTATCAACCAGAATCTACCTAAGTGAGATCGATCGCAATTTCTTATCCCAACTCAGGGCGATCGACTGTGCCTGCTTAGGAGATTTCTGGAGCTTAGAAGCCTATCAAAGGGAAATCGACAATCCCAGCAGTGTAGTGCTGGGATTAACTACGGAAGATCGCGAATTATTAGGATTTGGTTGTTTGTGGTCTGTGCTCGAAGAAGCGCATATTACCGTGTTAGCAGTGCGTCCCGAATATCAAGGGCAAGGATTTGGTAAAGCGATCGTCTGGGGGCTACTCAAAAAATCTCGCGATCGCCATTTGGAATGGGCAACCCTCGAAGTACGGGCATCCAACCATGTGGCGATCGCCCTCTACCAAAGCTTTGGTTTTAAGGAAATTGGGAGAAGACCTAATTATTATGAAGTAACAGGCGAAGATGCCCTGATGCTCTGGTGTAAAGGATTGCATACAGAGGAATTTGGTTTATTGCTTGAGCAATGGCATGAGTCCATCTCCACAAATTTATTAGCCAAGGGCTGGAATTTATAGTGCGCGTATTTCCAAAATAGCGTTGCCATTTGGAAATCGGCATAACGCGAGTGGCGACAGCTATATATGACTACCGTCAAATGTATCAGGACATACAGCGCTTTGCGCTCAAATCCAAACCAAGAAACCTTTTGAAAGTGTTGCTTCGCAACACTTTCAAAAGGTTTCTTGTGGTTCTTTTGATCGAAAATTGCTGTAAAACCCAAAAGAGGATTGCCGCGCAGAGCGCGGCAATCCTCTTTTGGGTTTTAATTTCGTCCTAGCAAGACTAGCGACAGCTATATATCGATATATCTCTGCATTTACTAATTACGATAGAATTAGTAAAGGTTTACGAGCAATTAAGTCGCTTTAGGGTTATAAGGTCTAAAAACGATGAAGATATCTGGCTGGGTGAAGAAATCTATTGGCTTAGCGATCGCGAGTTTCGGCTTTTGGAATATAGCAAGTACCAGTGCCAATGCACAATTAGGAAATATAGTTGTCTACATAGCAGGCAATAATCCCGCAACTTTGAATGTTGTTAGACAAGTTGTAACTAACCCAGTGGTTGCCTCAGTTAACGGACAGACCTCTATTGTTGCTGGCTCCTTTGATACACCAACCGCAGATTTTGTAACCAAAGAACTCCAAAAACGCGGCGTAGATGCCCAGCAGGGTTATCAAACTTCTCAGACCTTACAAACTGCTCAAAATACCAATACTTCACCCTATGTAACGCTCCCGAGCTACATCCCCACCAATAACATTGAGAATTTAGCACAATATCGCTATGTTACAGCTGTACCTGTGCAATCCCCGACCACCCTATCTCAAGTACAGCAGTTTATCCCTAGCGCCTTTGTCGCCAAGTCAAATCGCGGTAACTATGTATATGCTGGCGGCTACGCCAATCGTGATGCCGCTGAATCTTTGAAATATTTCTTGCGATCGCAAGGATTAGATGCTCGTGTACTCTATTTCTAAATTCCCCATTTCTAAATTCATCATTTAGAAATGTTACTAAATAACATTTCTAAATGAAAATCGCTAGATTGTGAATTGAATTTAAAGATTGTCAACTTTGAGAAACTTGAGCTAACTATGGACTCGATATTAAGACAAGGTAGTAACGGTAGTGATGTAGTTGAATTGCAGCAACTTCTTCAAAGCAAAGGATTTTATAGTGGCAGCATTGACGGGGATTTTGGTGCTGGTACAACCAATGCGGTTCTGAAATTTCAGCAGGCTAATGGATTGGTAGCTGATGGCATCGTGGGCAGTTCTAGTTGGGCTAAACTTCGTGCCGTCTCGACTGCACAGACTCTACCAACCCTATTGCCAGGATCTAAGGGCTCGGCTGTAGCCCAAGCTCAACAATTGCTTAAAGACAAGGGATATTATCAAGGTCGGATCGATGGTGACTTTGGTGTTGGTACAAGGGATGCGATCGTGGCATTTCAGAGAGCCAATGGGCTGACTGTCGATGGCAAAGTCGGCGAACAAACATGGAAAAAGCTTCAAGCACCTGCGATCGCGGTAGCTACGCCCACTCCACCGACCACGATTGAAATTGTGCGTCCATCGCCCGCACCAACTCCAGCACCTTCGGCAACGCCGTCCGCAACGCCTTCCACAACGCCGTCAATTTTTGTACCGACGGATGGTACTCCCATCGCTACTACCGATCCCACCTCCTCATCAACGCCCCCTGCTAGTGCAATTAGTCTAACTGATGCTGCAAATAGCTATAGCCGTGGGCGCTTACCCAATCAAACTGCGGCTCTTAACAACTTGCAAGCAAATATCACGCCAGAGATATTGCAACAATTCTTTCAACGTTGGCAAACCGCATCTGGACTAACAACCACGGCCACATCACTACCAGATGCCCTCAGTGGTTACAACCTTGCCCAGATGCTCAATCAAAATCTTGCCTTGCAGTGGTTGCAAGGGCAAATATCGTCACAGGCTCTTGCTAAATTCCGTCAAGATTGGTCAAATCTTAATGCAGGAGTTGGCACTACGACCACACCATTTACGCCTAGCCAACCCAGTGACACGAGCAATCCTCCATTGCAACTCATCAATCTCAGCGATGCTGTCAAGGTTTTTAAGCGCTCTGCCAATCAGGTCACGGCTCTAGAAAATCTGCAAAATGCTTTACCTGCATTGACCATGCAGCAGTTTTTCCAACGGTGGTCAGTTGCTTCTGGACAAAATGCGATCGCTATTTCCCTAGTAGATGTATTCCAAGACTACGACAGCCAGAAATTTCCCAGTCAAGTTACGGCTCTACAATGGCTGGAAAAGGAACTAACCATTGCTAACCTAGAACAATTTTCGCGAGATTGGCAAACTATCTAAATCCATCTAAATCCGTCTAAATCTATCAAAAAGTGCGTAAAGCGCACTTTTTGATTTAAAGTCGCACAGCCCCTTGACGACGAACTACCCAACCATTCATCGTCCATTCCACTACAGTCGATGGCAAGCCACTTCCCAAGGGTTCGGTAATACTAATTCCATCGCCGAGAGTCATGACCGAGGGAAAAGCGTCATTAATTTCGACCATGCTGCGTAAAGGCGGTTCGTTACTCTTATTGGCACTGGTAGTTAGCATTGCTCCTGTCTGCTGCAAAATAGCGATCGCCGTTTGGTGATCGGGAATTCGCACCCCTAAAGTTTGAAAACCTTGATTTAGCTGACAACCGCGATCGCTCGCGGGCAAAACCAGAGTCACTGCTCCAGCAAAATATTGGTGGGCAGTCCGTTCCCAAGTTTCTAATTCAGGACGATCTATATCCAAAAACAATAAAAACTCTTGCCAACTAGCCGCCATCAAAATTAATGGTTTATCGGGCGATCGCTGCTTGAGCGTATAAATATCTGCACTGCGATCGGGACGCACTGCCAAAGCAGGTACTGTATCGGTAGGAAAACTCACCAACTTCCCCGATCTCGCCCCTGCCACCAAAGCCGCTAAAGAAACTAAAGCCACAATTCCTACTTAATAACTAAATATAGCAATCCTACTCCCTTCCCAGTGAAGAATTAGACGTTGCGGCGC
>NZ_LIRE01000010.1 GCF_001402795.1 Pseudanabaena sp. 'Roaring Creek' | reverse complement strand
CGCCGCCCATCCTTACCTATTTAGCACTGCCCACCATTTTGGGAGTTGGTATAATTACTAAATTTTATGCTGTGCAATTTTGGATAGAGAGACGCTAGAATATTAGTAATTGTTATTGTAGAGAAAAATAAATTACTTATGTCGCAATATCAACGTATCGAGTACTTAATCGGGAAAGATGGCAAAATCGTTGAACGTGCGATTGATATGTCAGGCAGTGAATGTATTGCTGTCACTGCGGAAATGGAGTCATCTTTGGGAAAAGTCGAGACTCGCGAACTGTTGCCAAGTTATTACGAATATGCCGAGCAAAGCGTCGATCGCCATGAGATCGAACAAAATCAGTACGAGAAATCCTAAATCTAAGGTCATAGCATAGCCAACGCTCTGTCATTAGACTTAGATTTTATTAGGTGATTTAATATCCACCTCTGCTTGTGTTTAAAATTACTTATTGTTTTGCCATTGCTTCTATCGTTGACAGTAATGGGAAATCTAAAGCTGAATAAGTAGTAATAATCAGTCTGATTTTCTAAAGTTGAGAATACATCTCAATAAAGGTTGGAAATATACCCTCTTGGGACAAAACTGTGATCAATAAGTTAAGAATTATTAAAGATCTGCTTATGTAGAGATATGACATGGTAACTCAAACTCCCCTATTGATATCCGAGTCAAACGCAACTAGTAAACTGCGAAAAATATTTGCGTCTGTTGATGCCATGAGCTGTCCACACAGGCTAAATTTTCACTTGCATACGGTGCATTCCGATGGCAAAATGCAGCCTATCGACCTAATCGAACAGGCGATCGCTTTGCGTTTGTCCGATCTATCGATTACCGATCATCATGCGATCGGCGGATATTACATCGCTAAACAGCATTTAGACTTTACCCTAAGTCAATCGCAGCATCCTGAATCTTTGCCTACTCTCTGGTCGGGGATTGAAGTTAATGCCAGCTTGATTTTTACGGAAGTGCATATACTCGGATATGGATTCGATCCCGAACATGAGGCAATGCACCCATACCTGCAAAACAAAACTACCGCAGGGCTAGACTATCAGGCAATTAGTGTTATTAAGTCGATCCATTTAGCAGGGGGCTTAGCTGTTCTGGCTCATCCCGCTCGTTATCGGCGACCACCTGAAGATCTAATTCCTGCTGCTGCTGCTTTGGGCATTGATGGGGTGGAAACCTATTATGGCTACGACAATAGCGATCCTTGGAAACCCAGCCCCCGCCAAACAGAAGAGATTCGCCATCTTGCGGAATGTCATGGATTGCTCCATACCTGTGGAACGGATTCTCACGGCTTTAAAATCAGCAAACGGCTTTAGCAATTCCCAAAAGTGTAGCCACACTTTTAGAAAACTTTAGGACAAGAGAAAGGCGGCGCGAATCGCCGCCTTTCTCTTGTCTAATACCAATTCCCAAAATGGCGTTGCCATTTTGGGAATCTCAAAACCTTACTGGTTTTGATGTTTAATTCACAAAAGTGTTGTCACACTTTCGTGAATTGATATAACGGGCAGTTAAATCACACGCAACACCGTAGGAATACTATGCAGGGTTGGTAAATCGCGAATGGTGGCGATCGCTTGCTGGAAGTTCAATTCACTTACCTTCTGGGTAACCACAACGATTTCAGCGAGACCATCGTGGATCGTATTCTTTTGTAAAATGGCGTTGAGGCTGACAGAGTGTTTGCCAAAAGCCGTACCGAGATCGCCAATCACCCCAGGCTTGTCATGGGTCAACAATCTTGCATAGAACTGGGTCACGGTATTTTCAATGGGGGCAATTTGGGCATAGTGCTCGTGGGAGCAACCCATCAGTTGATTTATTTGATTGGGAAGAGATTTTAAGACAGCCACCACATTAATAATGTCTGCAACTACGGCACTTGCGGTTGCCCCTGAGCCTGCCCCTGGACCTGAAAGCACGACTTCCCCAATGGGATCGCCCTCAATCCGCACGGCATTGGTGACACCATGAATATTCGCCAGAGGGTGCTGGATTGGGATTAAGGTCGGATGAACGCGGATTTCGAGATGGCGATCTTGATCGTCCTTGGCTTCAATCCTTCTGGCGATGCCCAAAAGCTTAATTGTGAAGCCCAGTTCCTTGGCATAGTTAATATCAGCGCTGGTAATTGAGCGGATCCCTTCACGATAGATATCTTCAAGTTTGATACGATCGCCAAAAGCTAAACTCGCTAAAATTGCCATCTTATCGGCAGCGTCAAAACCATCGACATCGGCTGTGGGATCGGCTTCGGCATAGCCCAGTTTTTGCGCTTCAGCCAAGGTTGCCTCGAAATCCGCTCCCTCGAAATACATCCGACTCAAAATGTAATTGGTCGTGCCATTGACAATGCCCGTCAATTCGCTAATGCGATTGCCACCGAGACTTTGTTTGAGTACTTGGATGACGGGAATACCGCCGCAAGCGGCAGCTTCTAACATTACATATACGCCTTTTTGTTTAGCGGCGGTAAAAATTTCATTGCCATATCTAGCAATCACTGCTTTATTGGCGGTGACCACATGTTTACCATTGGAGATCGCTTTTAAAATTAAGCTTTTTGCTGGCTCGATCCCACCGATAACTTCCACCACAATATCAATCGCGGGATCGTTAACAATAGACTCTAAATCATCTGTGACAATTTCAGCATCGATCGCCACATCACGTTGCTTATTTAGCGATCGCACACCTACAAGTGCAATTTCAATATCAGGTAGTAGAGGATGGCGACCCGCAGGGGCTTGGAAAATTTTGGCAACACCCGTACCAACAGTTCCTAATCCGAGAAGTCCAACTTTATATGTCACAGTCTTAATTTATAGCGGGTTTAAAGTGAATAAGGAATAGATAAAATTTTAAAAACGTTACTTCACAAGGTTTTTGAAATTTATCTAATTTAACTTTTATTGTAGGTTTTTTGGGGACGGGATGAGTCATCAAAAGAGAATAGTGACGGTTCACCCTGCTAAGTAGCTAAGCAAAACCAGAGGCATAGCGCCCGCTACGCGGGCGCTATGCCTCTGGTTTTAATATGCTCTTTTGAGGTTTGCTATTTCTTAAGGTTGGGGAAGCTTGCAAGTATGCTTTCCCAAAAACAAAGAGAGCGCAAAGCGCTCTCTTTGTTTTTGGGATTTAGCTATGAATAAAACTACTACAGGAGCTTGAAATTATTTTGAATTTACTCGCTTGCTCAGTTATTATTGGCTTTATTATTGGCTCAGTTATTATTGGCTTAGGCAACTGTAGCAAATATATCTTGGCGAAACTCTTGACGCATTTCCCTAATATCTGCAACTTCCCGCCCCATATCCATACCGATTATTGCTAACTGAACACAGGGAATAGTGTCTGAGTGAATCGCACTGCACATAAATCCTGCATGAATTTCTAATAACGCATCTCTTGGTGCAGAAAACTGAATACATTGATTCGGGAAGATTGCTTTTTCCCAAAAGGTGATATCAGCATGAGATACCCGCAGGATCTGCACAACTTCACCTTCATTACGATAGAGGCAAGTTATTTGATTATGCTGATCTTTGGAACTTTTGATATTAATATTTTTGGTGTTTTTATTAAGCATTACTTTAACTTGGGAGTAGCCGCTAACTCTCTTGATTCATGATCCCAGAGTAAGTGATGCTCCCATGACTGGCGGTGATATAGCGCACATATTCCAAGTTTCTTAAGCTTTGGGATCGCTATTTAACGTGAGTTCGGGATAATTGGAAACGGGCTTTGATAAAGGGTTTGCTACGCAAACCCTTTATCAAAGCCCAAAAGTAAAAGCCTTGCGTAGCAAGGCTTTTACTTTTGGGCTTTGA
>NZ_LIRE01000001.1 GCF_001402795.1 Pseudanabaena sp. 'Roaring Creek' | reverse complement strand
ATACCAAGTTAAGAAATGGCTACGCCATTTCTTAACTTGGATGGTAGTTATATTTAGCCGTTTAATACATCTTTTTTATGTTGGGGGGCTGCGGCTACTGCGGCGACCTCGGCGATAAGTTCGTCGGATACTCCCATTTCTCTGAGGGTGAGGATCAAATCCTCCGCAACGGCATCAAAGTGATCGCCATTTAAACCTTGATTCTCGACCAACTCCTTGTGAGCCTGACGCATCAATCGACCATCGTATTTATCAGAACCACCAAAGGCATAGGTTAGAAAAGCTTTTTGGTGCGATCGCTGTTTCTTCATATCTGTATTGGCAAAGAAATGTTTGATGCGATCGTCTTGTAGCACCCTTTCATAGAAGCGATCGACTGCTAAATCGATCGCGGCAGCACCACCGAGTTTTTCAAATAATGTTGTCATGGGATTTCCTTTTTGCTTCGTGTAAATGAGTAAACGGGCATAATTAAACGCGCGTTCGATAACACCATTTGCGTGGCGCTAAGCGCTGCGCAAATGGCGGAAAACAGAAAAAAACGCAAAGCGATTTTTTCTGTTTTCCGCCTTTGTCGAACTGACGTTAATTAAGAACCAAACCCAAAACCTGAGGTGCTAGCGCAGCGATCGCCGCAGATTTTAGGTTTTTATATTTAATTGCGCCCAGCTACTTAGCATAGGAGCAATTCCCCCTACATCCTTTGACTTAAGTCAAAGAGAGCGTGAAATAATTGAGCCTAAGGCAAGTGAACCTAAAGAATATAAGCGATCGCTTTGAGACTAATGTTAAATAAAACAGAATTGGGTAGCTGGTTGCCAACAACGCTTATTTTTAAAGGATTATCTTTGGAACAGCTCATCCCTCTAGTTGAAATCGCACAACTGCAAAAGTTTCAGAAGGGAGAGATGATTTTCCTTCAAGATAGTCCAGCAACGGGATTTTTTATGGTGCAAACGGGGCGGGTCAAAGTCTTTAAAATGGCTTCTAATGGTAAGGAGCAAATTTTGCACTTACTGGGGAAGCGCGATTACTTTGCCGAAGTGCCTGCCCTAGATGGTAAGGCTTTTCCCGCCTCAGCGATCGCGTTGGTATATACCGAATTAATCTTCTTTCCCCGACTTGCTTTTTTGGATTTACTCCATCAATATCCCGCGATCGCGATCGGTATGTTAATGAGCTTAGCGACCCACTCCAGAAAACTCGTACATATGGTGGAAGAACTATCCTGTAGGGATGTTCCTCAACGCTTGGCTAGCTACTTATTAGGGTTAAGAGATCGCGGCAATGGGGCAAATGTCGTTACCTTAGATGTTACAAAAACTCAACTAGCAGCAACCTTAGGAACTATTCCTGCGACACTATCTAGAGCTTTTTACCGACTCAGCAGTGAAGGATTAATTGCGATCGCGGGTTCGCAAATCGAGTTATTAGATCTGCGATCGCTCGCAAGATATAGCAATGCAAGTTTTAATTAGGACATAAAACCCAAAAGATGAGCGGTGGCTCTAAGTGCCGCCACTCATTAAGCATCAAAAATCGATCTAACTAAACTTTTAACGACCCATACATCAATATCATCGGTTTTTACTGCTTCTGCGATCTGCTGAGCGCGATCAAGATCGGCAGCGATCGCAAAGACTGTCGATCCCGAACCTGACATCATCGCCCCAAGACATTCCTGTTCGAGTAGCCTGTTTTTAAGTTCGGAGATAGCTGGATATTCAGGCAAAACCACTCGTTCGAGATCGTTATAGAGCAAGCGCCCCAACCTGCTAGGAGCAGAATCCTCCCCAGAGGCGATCGCAGCTACCAGTTGACTCGATAGGTTTTGATTTTTAACTGGACTATTAGCGAGTAAACCCTGCGATCTAAAAGTTTGATATGCCCAAGCTGTGGCGATCGCAATGCTTCGGGGCTTACAGATGACTAAAACTAAATCCGTCAGATCGGGTAATGGAGAAAGTACTTCGCCGCGACCCGTTGCAAGAGCCGTACCTCCAGAAATGCAAAAGGGGATATCGGAACCTAACATTGCGGCAAAATCACAAAGCTGGGACTGAGTTAGTCCCAGTTCCCAGAGGCGATCGATGCCCACTAACACAGCCGCCGCATTGGTCGATCCCCCAGCTAAACCTGCCCCCATAGGAATTTGTTTATCGATCGCGATTTCCATTCCCCCTACTTCAGGGAAATTATGCTGAAGCAAGGCTGCGGCTTTGTAGGCGAGATTGCTCCGATCGCAAGGCACTTCAGGATTCGTACAAAGTATCTGAATCTCGTTGGTGGTATTTTTGCAAATATCAACGCGATCGCAGAGATCGATGCTTTGCAAGATCATCACCAGATCGTGATAACCATCGGGGCGATTTCCCGTAATCTCTAGATAGAGATTAATTTTTGCCGCAGCCTTAAGAGAAATACGCGAGATCATTGGAAAAAGGTTCGCTTGTATATATGTTGTAAATTTTTTTGATCGAGATCGGAACCACCACGACGGAGCGATCTCATTTGAGTTTCAACCATAAGTTTGGCATCAGCACGGGAGACAGGCTCAAACTGAATACCATCTGGACTAGTTGTAATCAGGAAAAATAACCTTTGGGCGTAGAGTGTGGTAAACAAACTACGAAAATCATCCACCCTACATAAGCGAGATAGCAAGCCAAAAGTAGGATGATTTAGATAGTGTTCGGACATTTGGCAGGCTGGGAAATATAGTGAATTTGATCGATCGGGGAGAATTGAGTTTTTTCTGTGTCATAAACTACCTAAGTTCAACGACACTATTGCAATTGGCAATGACAAAAGAAGCTTAAAAACCCCTAGAAGTTCGACAATACAACCTATTCAATTATATTGCGACTACTATTTTGATATGTTTAGCGCGATTAATTAGTAAATGTTATCAAACCTTAACGATTTTTGTCTAAGCTTTGAGAAAATTATGGAGTCACGGAGGAGTTAATTATGGATCGACTTTCTAAATTTCAGATTCTGACAGGATTACTGGTTATCCTTTCCGCAATTGTCATTTTTTTGACAACGCCAGAGGCGATCGCCTCTGAACGTCGTCCCGTACTCCCCGCTAATGGTCAGCCGATTTTGAGTGGAAATATGCATGGTAGCGACTGGCGATCGGCTGCTAAGGAGTCAAAACAAGCCTATTGCCAAGAAGCCTTTGCGGCTTTCCGAGGTTCTGCGGCTCAGAGCTACATCATCAGTCATAATATTCAAAGCCTGAGTCCCGCAGGACTATGCGATCGCATGGATCAGTATTACAGCCTCGAAGAATACCTTGACGATCGATTGGGTTCGGCAGCAGCGATCGCCCCAATTTTATTTGCCGATACTCCCATTGGTACTAAGTACTAAGTAGCTGGGCGCAATTAAAGGGTTTTACCCATATAAAGCCTTTGATTACTGGACTCGGGAACAAGTCAATTTGCATAATTGTCTGTAAGTTAAATGACAGTTTCTCCCATCTCAATCCGTATAATTACTCATTAGATATGTTTATGGTACATAAAAGTACACGTAACATAAGATAGAATCTGAGACATAAAATATTTTGTGGTGTGATCGCAACGTTTTAAAAGCGTTTTAAAGGAAGTATGAGCAAACAAACTGAAGCCCCATCAAAAGAAATCTCTACATTGAGTGTAGCCTCTAAAAAGTTATATTCCGAAGAAGTCCAAGCTGAACTGGCGGAATTGCAATCAGACATCGATATCCTTTTACAGCAATTGCAAAGCTTGAGCAGTCAACGCCTGACCGCCGTAGGGAGTGCTCAGTAGTGGTTGCCATACAAAACTCCTCCCATACCCTTACCCCTGACACTACACTCCGCGACATTATTAAAACTATTCCTGCTGAATGCTTTGAGAAGAAACCTCTCAGAGCTTGGCTGAGTGTTTTGTTTTCTGTAGCCGCCGCAGCCTTAGGTTATGCCAGTATTGCTTTCTCGCCTTGGTATTTGTTGCCCTTTGCATGGATTTTAACGGGGACAGCCTTAACAGGTTTTTTTGTAATTGGTCATGACTGCGGACATCGTTCTTTTTCTAACAAGATTTGGGTTAACGATCTCGTCGGACATATTGCTTTCTTGCCATTGATCTTCCCTTTTCACGGTTGGAGATTTAAGCACGATCACCATCACCTGCATACCAATAAAATGGGTGAAGATAATGCTTGGTATCCTTTCACCGTTGAAGAATACGAACAGGGTAAGGGACTAATTTCTAATGTTTATCGGATGATTCGGACGCGATTTTGGTGGATTGGTTCGATTTTACATTGGGCTAACCTCCACTTCGATGCCAGTCTCTATCCCGAACGGCAACAAAAGCAGGTGAAGTTTTCCTATCGCTTAGTCATCGCTTTCGCTGTAATCGTCTTCCCAGTTCTGATCTATACCACTGGCTTGATGGGTTTTGTTAGCTACTTCGTTATGCCTTGGTTGGTCTATCATTTTTGGATGAGTACCTTTACGATCGTTCACCACACGATGCCTGATATCCAATTCAAGGAAAAGGATAAATGGCACGCAGCGACCGATCAACTTACGGGAACTGTACATTGCGATTATCCAGTTTGGGTTGAATGGTTGTGTCATGATATTAACGTGCATGTACCTCACCATGTTTCTACGGGTATTCCCTCTTACAACTTACGTTTGGCGCATAAATCTCTAGATGAGAATTGGGGGAAATATATGTACAAAACTAAGTTCTCATGGGAATTGATGAAGGATATTGGCGATCGCTGTCACATTTATGATTCTGAGAAATGTTATAAAACTTTTGCGGAAGTCGATGCCTCTAATAAAGCCTAGATAAAATTTAAATCCCAATTAAATACAAAAAAAAGCGATGCTTTGCATCGCTTTTTTATCCCCAAAAGAAGGTTGCCGCGCAGAGCGCGGCAACCTTCTTTTGGGGTTTATTACCAAATCCCCAAAATGGCAGCGCCATTTTGGGAATCTCAAAACCTTACTGGGTTTG
>NZ_LIRE01000115.1 GCF_001402795.1 Pseudanabaena sp. 'Roaring Creek' | reverse complement strand
GTTAGGACAAAAACAAAACCCAGAAGAGTGTTGCGGCGCTTCGCGCCGCAACACTCTTCTGGGTTTTATGTCTTAACTTATTTGGCTATAGCTATAGACCTCTTGAAGAACCGAAAATACTTTAGGTCTATGGGTTTTGATATGATTTTCATCGTAAAATCATATCAAAGCTAGGTTAAAGATTGCTAACTTGGCTTTTGAGTGAATTTTGAAATTGATGTTTTTAAGGCTTAGGTATCTAATTGATTAGCTTGCGCCTATTTTTTACTGTATTCCATACACCAAAAATACCTGCTATAGCTACAGTCACTGGAATTAGGACAAGTCAAAACCCAAGAATTAATTGGCGGCGCGAAGCGCCGCCAATTAATTCTTGGGTTTTATGTCCTAGTACATTTGGCGACAGCTATAATACACCTGAGAATAAACTTGGAACTGGGACTGATTTAGGAGGTTCAGGTTGCGTTAATTCTGCTTTATAACCAACCGAAGCAACAGAGTCATTCAGACATTCTAGAAATAAACTTGCGATAAAAGTTCCATTTGGCAAAGGATATTATTTTAACTAGTTCAACCGAGCCAGTCTTGCAAAAATTATATTCAGATGGACGTTTGCTATTTGATTAGGCAATCTCACCCTAGGAATTTATGATGGTGATGTGAAGCAGGTGCTTCGTAAATACTATCGTTAACTATTTAGCACTACAAAGTATTTTAGAAAGGGTGACTTTGGGTGACTGTTTCTAAATGTGGATAAGGAGTAAAAATGATTCGATACTTGCCCCTTGTGGTGGGGACATTGGGCGGAATTGGTTTGTTAGCCAACCGCATGGTGACTTTAAATCTCACCTCTAGCCAGTCTAGGGCTGATGCGTTGGGGGTTCTATTGAGTGCAGTTTTAATTTTGGTTGGACTGCTATGGCAACAGGTGCAACCAAAGCCTCCCGATGCCGTGACTTTAGTTGGAGAAGAAGGATTTGAGATGGCGGACTCGCTGACCGATGCGGTCAAAACCGAACTGGCTTGGTCATCGCATATTTTACTGACTAATACCGTGACTAAGACGGTGGTAGTTTATTACGATCGCCAAACCATATTGCGTAGGGGAATTTTGGGTAAGAGCGATCGCGTAAATATTGGCGCGATCGCTGAGCGAGTAATGAAAACCCAAAAGCCAGTTTATCTGGTCAAATTAGAACTTTATCCAGGACGGGTGGAGTTTGACTATCTACCTGAAAATACGCAGGGAGCGATCGTGCAACCTCTCGGAGAAAAAGGAGTCATGGTTTTAGGTGCAAATATTCCCCGTAGTTATACAAAGCAAGATGAAAATTGGGTTGCAGCGATCGCAGACAAACTAACCTATAATCTCAGCCAACTTAAGTAGATTTAAGTAAATATCGGAAAACCACTTAACCAATTATCTCCATGCTAAATCGCATTTTCCCGATTATTGCCCTCGTTTCACTCATTAGCTTTGGTTCTTTCGCTTCATCAGTTTATGGACGGACAGCGATCGCGCAAGTTGCACAGGAGAGCGTCGATAAGACCCCAGATAAATCACCAACCGTTCCATCAGACAAATCACCAGAGTTAATTTCTCCCGAAAAACGCGCTCTAATTAAAGAATTACTAGAAATCACCGAATCCAGCAAAGCCGCTCGACAAGTTATGGATGCGATGGTAAGGGCGGAATTGCCAAAACTAGTATCGACAATTCTCAAAAATATCCCCGCGCTCAATAATGATAGTCCCGAAGTGCAAAAGCAAATCAGCGACATCGTATCGCGGATGGCGGTCAAGTATCGCGATCGCGTGGCACAGAAAATCAACCTCGATCAGCTAATTGAGGAAGTTTCCTATCCCGTCTACAATAAATATTTTACCGAGTCCGAATTGCGGGACATTATCGGTTTTTATAAATCCGAAACAGGTAAAAAAGCGATCGGTGTCATGCCACAACTTCTCGGCGAATCTATGCGCCGCACCAATGAAATTTTGTTGCCGAAAATGGGGAGCATCATGGCTGAGATCGTTTCGGAAGAGCTATTGAATGCCCTGCCGCAAAAATGATTTGGTAAATAATCTGGCAAAAGGTTAGGAGTAGTCTAGCGCTCTAGGTTTTATATTTTAATCGTCTTAACGGTTGCTATACTGTAATGCTGAGAGCTTTTGTCGCTTCATCACACCTTTAACAATATTTCAACTGTTATATCAGCAAATACGCATGGCAATTTTAGATCGGCAGGGTCGTTTATTTGGCAAACTAAGCATTCTTGACATCGGGGCGATCGCGACAATCCTGATCGTCCTGATCGGCTTACTCATCGTTCCTGGTAATAGCGGCAATTCGATCGCCCAAATGTTATCTGCCGAAAATAAAACCGTTCAGGTAGATATGAATGTAAGGGGCTTAAGTGCAACCGATCCGCGCAATCTGATCAAAGTTGGCGATAAAGTTAACATCATTATCCGCAACCAACCTCGGGGCGAAGTCACGATCACAAAAGTTGACATTTCTACGCCCAAAGTGGTCGCGGCTAAAGCCGATGGAACGGCAGTGTTTTTTGACGATCCCCGTGCAGTATCCACATCTCAGTCAGATCTCGCCCTCACCCTTGAGGCAACTGCCAGAGTTACCAATGATGGCGTAGTATTTGGCAACGAAAAGGTTAAGGTTGGAACATCCATTGATATTGAAGGTTCTAAATACCTGATTCGTGGGAGTGCGATGGCAGTAAGGTATTAATTTTGTAAATCGTTTACCACCTATCACCAATTACCTATCACCAACCATGCAACCCTCATTTCCTCAAGGTTTTGTTCTTAAAGGTCGCTATGCTATTCGATCGACGATTGGGCAGGGAGGCATGGGGCGTACCTATTTGGCACAAGACCTAGAGCGCTTTAATGAAACCTGTGTACTCAAAGAATTTATTCCGCCTCAAGATTCGCAAGAGGTAACGGAAAAAGCAAAGGAACTCTTTCGGCGCGAAGCCTCGGTACTTTATCAAATTCGCCATCCCCAAGTGCCAGAGTTTCGCGCTACCTTTGAGTCTGAGGGAAGGTTACTCTTGGTACAGGACTATGTAGAGGGTAAAAATTACCGCAATTTGCTGCTCGAACGGCTCAAGACGGGACAGACATTTTCAGAGAATGAGATATTCGCGCTGATGCAGCAGCTTTTGCCTGTATTGAGCTATTTACATAGCCACAATATTATCCACCGCGATATCTCTCCCGAAAACCTAATGTTGCGATCGCAGGATAATTTGCCCGTGCTGATTGATTTTGGCGTAGTTCAAGAGACCAATGCCAAACTTAACTCACAAATGGGCATTCCTGCCTCAACGGTGGCAGGTAAGGCTGGCTACGCACCGCCCGAACAATTACAATCGGGTAATGCCTATGCCAATAGCGATCTTTACGCGCTTGCTGTAACTTCGATCGTCCTGTTGACGGGACGTGAGCCATCGGAATTATTTGACAGCATCAATCTGGCTTGGAATTGGCAACAATTTGCGAATGTCAATCCTGCCTTTGCAAGGGTAATTAACCAAATGTTGAGCTATAAACCCACGAATCGCTATCGTTCTGCTGACGAAGTGATACAGGCTCTACAGGTTGCACAAGCATCTTTTTCGGGGGCAAAGACCTATGCGGTAGGGCGACCAGTTCCATCCAAAGTGGCGGCGACCTTGCCCCAAAGAACGGTATTAGCTGGTGCAAATAACCGCAATCCTGACAATAGCTATGGCAACAGTAATACAAATATGTCGAATTCGGGAAATGGTGGTGGAGTCAACTGGTTTTTTGGCATTTTAATAATTCTCGTTGCGGGTATTGGTTCTTGGGCTGTTACCTCATTTTTCTTTGGTCGCAACCGCGTTACAACGACTAATCCCACTGAGTCAGCGATCGCTTCTCCTAATGCCACACCAAACTCGGTAAATGTAAAAAACATCAATACTAAGCTCGATCTTAAGTCGATTAATGACAGCATCGAACAGGGATTCAGTAGCGAGAAGATCGCATCAGGGCAAGTCGTTAACGTCCTTTTTAATGGTGGGAAAGATGAATTACTTACGGTTTCTTTATCGGGAGCCGATCTACAGATGACGATCCAGAGTGACGATCAAGTTGCTCTCGACCGTAAAGCGATCGATAATGCCTCTGGATATTGGCAAGGACGACTAAAAAAGGATGGGGTTTACTATGTCAAAATTAAAACCACGGGCACGAATGAAACTACCTATAGACTTGACGTTAAGTTAGAAGCTCCAGTAAAACCCCAACCAGTTCCGACGCGAACTGCACCGCCTAGTCCCTCAGTTACGCCCACGGATAAACCCACCGCTACGCCTAGTACTTCCCCTACTGCCACTCCCATAGAACCAACGCGATCGCCCGAACCATCGCCGAGTAGCAGTCCTACTCCATCACCAAAATCGCCCGAACCATCACCAGTGCCAAATCCCAATCAGCCTGCCCCCGAACCATCCAAAACTAATCCCACTCCTAATCTCACTTTCTAATTAATTTCTAATAAATGCAAAATATAAATGCAAAATATAAAAATCAATTTTCAAAAGCTGCATCCAGAGGCTCAGGTTCCCAGTTACGCTCATCTTGGCGATGCGGGGGCTGATGTTTATACGGTTGCGGATGTTACGCTCCAACCCCTAGATCGTGCGGCTATTCCGACGGGATTGGCTGTGGATATTCCCCTTGGTTATGAGATCCAAGTGCGTCCTAAGAGTGGTTTGGCTTTGAAACATGGCATTACGGTTCTCAATTCTCCTGGTACAGTTGATGCTGGCTATCGCGGCGAGATTCAAGTGATAGTGGTTAATCTTGGTAAGGAACCTTACACCTTTACTAAAGGGCAAAAGATCGCTCAGTTAGTATTAAAAACAGTAGTTCAAGCGGATTATGTTGAAGGTGCATTAGGATCTAGCGATCGCGGTACTGGCGGTTTTGGTAGTACGGGATTGAAATAGCGAAGCGAAAAATTTGATCGATTCAATCGATTAAAATATAAAAAATCTCTCATCCCTAAAAAATATGATTGCGGCTAGAGAAAACCTTCCTCAGCTCACTCCCCAAGAATACTTTGCTTGGGAAGAAAAACAACTACACAAGCATGAGTATATTGAAGGTCAAGTCTATGCCATGAGTGGCGGTAGCGTTAATCATGCAAGGATTGCCATTCGCTTTATTACTATGTTTGACGCTCACTTAGGTGTTGGCAATTGCATCATCGGAAACTCAGACCTACGGATTAAGATGGTCAACGCCGAAAATTACACTTATCCCGATGTCAGCGTCACCTGTGACGATCGCGACAAAACCACTACTCAATACATCACCTATCCATCTCTAATTGTTGAAGTCTTATCACCCAGTACCGAAGCCTACGATCGCGGTGGGAAATTTAGACTATATATCGAAAATCCAGTATTACAAGACTATCTATTAGTTAGCTCCACTAGTATCGAAATAGACATCTATCATAAAAAAGACAATGGAGAATGGATAATTATCAACTACAAAGAAGCGGACATGATTGAACTAAAAAGCATCAATCTTACCTTTGTGATCAATCAAATTTATAGAGGTTTGGAACTACATAATGAGGATGCTCCTGAAATGACTCCAACTAAAATTTAAGTTGCGATCGCTTATAGATGCATATACAGTCTGTGGTTCAATGAGTAATAACTATCATCTATAGGAATATTTTTCATCGTGGCGATCGCAAACCAATACGGCTATTACACTGAAGATTATCGGGAATTTGTGATTACAGATCCGCGCACTCCGCGCCCTTGGTTTAACTATATGTGGAATAGCCAATATGCAGGGCTAATTTCCCATACAGGTGGCGGCTTTAGCTTTTTGGAATCGCCACGGGATAACCGCATCAGCCGAATGCGCTATAACTGTCTGCCTTGGGATCGTCCTGGACGTTATGTAATGGTTAAAGATAGCGCCACGGGGAAATATTGGTCGCTGAGTTGGGCACCCACGATAGATTTAAAATATGACTTCTATGAATGTCGGCATGGGCAAGGTTACACGAAAATTACCACCGAGATTAATGGAATTCGTGGTGAAATCACTTACTTTGTACCGACAGATACCAATGCGGAAGTTTGGCGCGTGAAGTTAACGGAACTTTCAGGACAAGTCCGTGATTTAGAGATTTATTCCTTTTTGGAATTATTGATGGGCAATGCTCTCAATGATCAGATCAATCAACCGAACGACAAGCACTTCACGGATATTCATTTCGATCGAGATTTGCAAGTATTGGTAGCCACGCGCCGCTATTGGGTTCTGAATAAGGGCGTTTCCGTTAAGCAACCGAATATTGATTGGAAGTATCAGGTTTATTTCTCGCAAAGTTTGCCAATTTCAGGCTTTGATAGCAGTCTTGACACCTTTATCGGCAGATGGCGATCGGAATCTAATCCTGTGGCGGTAGAAACAGGGGTGATGCAGAATACCGAGATTACGGCGGGCGATCCTGTAGTCGCTTTGCAATCGAAGATTAGCTTGGCAGCAAATAGTTCTGTGGATTTTGCAGTTGTTTTAGAAATTGCACCGAAAGATCCCCCCCTACCCCCCCTTGTGAAGGGGGGCGAGATTTTAGAAAAAGTAGATAAATTTTCTTCTCCCCCCTTATTAAGGGGGGCTGGGGGGGATCTAAGCCTAGAAATTATCGATCTCCATTTTGCTCGGCTTAAGCAGAAATGGGACGATCATATTTCCTGCGTGCAGGTGCAAACACCCGATGAAGCCTTTAATGCGATGATCAATGTCTGGAATCAGTATCAGGCGGCAGTAACTTTTGATATGGCGCGAAATTCGGGCTATTATCACGGCGGATTGCTATTTGGTACGGGAATGCGCGATCGCTTTCAGGATATTCTCGGCGTAGTCATGGTCGATCCTGCGCGAGTCAGAGAGAGATTGATTAAAGCGCTGAACTTCCAATTTAAGGATGGTTCCACTTTACATAATTATTTTGTCCTGACCAATACAGGCGAGCGCACTAACCATTCTGATACGCCTTTGTGGATTCCCTTTGGGATTGTGGAATACCTCAAGGAAACTGGTGATTTTTCAATTTTAGAAGAAGTGGTTCCCTACCATGATGAGACTTTAGGCACTGTCTACGAGCATTTGGTGAGAGCGCTAGACTTTGCGATCGCCAATACAGGCGAACGCGGAATGCCACGCATCTTTACAGGTGATTGGAATGACACCCTCGACCATGTTGGCTCACAGGGCAAAGGCGAAACCACTTGGGGCGCATTTTTCTTAGGTTATGTATTGAAAAAATCTTTACCAGTTTGCGAACAACAAGGCGATCGCGCAGCATTAGATCGATTCCAGAAGTTCTATGAGCATTTGCACCAAGTAACCAATGATGTCTGTTGGGATGGTGAATGGTATTTACGTGCCTTCCGTGACAATGGCGAACCCATCGGCGTATCGAGTGCGTCGCAAGGCAAAATCTTTCTCAACGCGCAATCATGGGCGGTAATTTCCGAACTTGCGCCACAGGAACGTGCCGATAAAGCGATGGCAAGTAGTCGCGAATATTTGGCTACTCCCTTTGGAATGCAAATTGTCGCGCCATCCTTTACGGAAATTGATGACACAGTTGGCTTAATCAGTCGTTGCGTTCCTGGAAAGAAGGAAAATGGCGCAGTGTTTAATCATGCCTCCTCATGGTTTGTATTAGCTTCAATTCTCAATGGTGATACGGAATTTGCTTGGGACATCTATCGCCGCATGATGCCGATTAATTCCTCACAGGCGACTGATGCGAAATGCGATCGCTTTGAAACCGAACCCTATGTCTATCCTGAGTATGTCACCAGTCCCGATCATGAAACCCAAGGTCAGGCAAGCCATTCATGGCTCACTGGTACAGCCGTATGGATGCTTCGCATTGGCATCGATTACATCTTAGGATTCCAGCCCACATTCACAGGCATGATCATCGATCCCAAAATTCCGAGAGAATGGTCTGGATTTACAGCAAAACGTAAGTTTCGCGGTAAGGTTATCGCGCTAACGGTAGTCAATCACAGCGACATCAAGCAGATGACCGCAAACGGCGAGATTGTAGAAGAGAAATTTATAGATTTGACTCGGTATAATGGAGATGAAATAGAGATCGTAGTTCATTTATAAATCCCTACCATAGGCAGTGCAAAGCACCGCCTGCGAACCATACTAAAAATCCCATGCAAATCCATCGTCTAGCCGTTCTTAGTGACAACTATGTGTTTGTCTTGCACGATCCTGCCAGTAATACTGCCGCAGTCGTCGATCCTGCGGTTGCCGAGCCAGTCTTAGATAAGTTAGAAGAACTAGGCGCAAATTTAGTTGCCATTTTTAATACCCATCACCATGGCGATCATGTTGGTGGCAATAATGCGTTAATTAAAAAATTCCCCGATGCAATTGTCTACGGTGGCGAAAAAGACCGCGATCGCATTCCCCACCAGCAAGTATTTCTTAAAGGTGGCGATCGCGTGACCTTTGGCGATCGCGAAGCGGAAGTATTTTTTGTTCCTGGACATACTTACGCGCATATTGCCTATTATTTCCCTGCGGTGGGCGATCAAGGTGGTGAATTATTCTGCGGGGATACTTTATTTGCAGGAGGCTGTGGCAGGTTATTTGAAGGCACTCCCGCCCAAATGCTAGAATCCCTCGATCAATTGCGTCAATTGCCTGACGATACTCGCGTTTGGTGCGCCCATGAATATACCTTGGGTAATCTCAAGTTTGCCTTAACCGTTGATGGTGAGAATCCTGATTTACAAGAGAGGATGGTCACTGCGACAGCCATGCGGCAAAGGGGCGAATCCACGGTTCCAACAACGATTGGTTTAGAAAAGCGGACTAATCCCTTCATGCGTTGGGATGCGCCCGCAATTCAGCGATCGGCAGGAATTGATATTCCCGATCGCGTCTTTGCCAGAATTCGCGGACAAAAGGATAATTTCGCTGGTTAGAATTACCGAATTGGCGACGCTTCGCGCCGCCAATTCGTTTTTTGGAATAAAAAAACTCCTCAAAGAGAAGCTTTTTTGTTTTTTAACTTTATATTCTAACTGGGGTGCAAGGATTCGAACCTCGGAATGGCTGGACCAAAACCAGCTGCCTTACCACTTGGCGACACCCCATTGTGTCTTTTACAGTAATTGGCGCGTTTTTCAAATCTCTTTGATTGCGCGGTAATTACTATAGCAAAGGTATATGGGGTTTTGTCAACCCATTGCCACAAATTTTTTGTAGGACAATGCAAATTATACCAAATCACAAAATGGCTACGCCATTTTCTTCTACAAATCCAAAAGAATGATTGGTGGTGCTTCTCGCCACCAATCATTCTTTTGGATTTAGTTATCAAGCAGGACAGAATCTTTAGACAGAGCGATCTGTAACTTACAAAATCCTTCAATATGACTGCAAACATCTTGGAGGTGTTGCTCAGCCCATGCTTGTCCGTTACTGAATGGGGTATCGAAACCATTGGCAAAAACATGAACGAGGGGATCGCTAGCATCGGGCAACACTAAAACCCAGTCAAAATCGCTATAAAAAACCTTGACCCCATCGATCAGTTCTACCTTTTCTCTCCCATAGGATTCGACTAGGTGGCGCATGAGCGTGCCTTTGATGCTCCAAGGGCAACGCACTAGCTGCTTCCGAAAATGACAACGGGGTAAATGCAACCGTACCTGCGATAGCGATCGCTTTTGCAGCGTAATCCATTCCATAATTTTGGCAATGCTAAACATGGCATCAAAGCCTGGATGCAGTTGCGGGAAGATAAATCCCATTTCAGCCGAGCCTCCCAACACTACCCCCTCATGGCTATGACAGGTTGCCATTAACGCTGTGGGATTAGCGCGGGTACGGATCACTTTGCCTGCATGACGCTCCGCAATTAATTCCACCATGCCTGAGGCGGAGACAGGAACGACAATAGTGCCGCCATGTTGTGACATCAGAGCCATTTCCACCATTAAACCCGTCAAGAGCTCATCGCGGATAGGCTTACCCAATTCATCGATCAAGATAAACTTTTCGCCATTAGCAAAGACCTGTACCCCAAAGTTGGCTCTAACCGCCTTGACCACATCGGTTAGTTGGGTCAACATTTTTTCGCGATCCACGGGAGCGGGAGCCACTTCATTGAGACTGGCATTGAGAACGACGACATCGGTGCTAAATTTGCCTAAAATCCTTGGTAAGACTGCCCCTGACACGGCATAGACGTAATCAATGACAATTTTTTTGCAATCGCTAAAACGAATTGATTCTACATCAATGTTTTTGGCAAACCCAGTGTTGTAATAATCCAGTACGCGGGTGGGATAGCTAATTTCCCCAATTTCCTCAATACGGGCGCGGCGGAAGTCCTCTTTAAAAAAGGTTCCTTCGATCTTTTTCTCTGTCGCTTTGTTGATATTAATGCCATTACTATCCAAAAACTCGATCGTTACACAGTCACTGCGATCGGGATGGACGCGCACATGGATACCACCGACAACGCCTAAACTGGGCGCAATGAATCGCGAGATGGGAATTGCCGTGGCTTCAAGGTTCTCCACATTAATGCCGACAGACATTAACCCTGAAATTAGCGATCGCGTCAGCATTCGGCAGATCGTCCGCTGATCTCGCGATACCATCACATGGGAATTGGGGCGTAGGGTTGCACCATAGGCCGCCCCCAGCTTGACGGCAAATTCAGGCGTAATATCCACATTGGCGAGACCAGATACGCTATATTGCCCAAATAGATTTCGTGATGCCATCGCTCCCCAAATTAAGTTTGTGGTAAGGGTTGCGCCTGCTTCCACATGCTTACTTGGCCAAATCCGCACATTGGGAAAAACTCTCGCCTCTTCCCCAATTACTGAGTTAGAGCCAACCACGGCTCCCTCCATCACATGGGCTCGTCTACTAACCCTCACGTTGCGCGAAATCGTGCAAGCCCAGAGATGACATTCCTCAGCAATCATGGCACTATTGCCCACGATCGGTCGCTGGAGATCGCAATCAGCGCCAATGGTGACGCGATCGCCAATGATCGTTCCTGCGGAAATTTTAGTGCGATCGCCGATCGCGCAGTTGCTACCAATCAATACAGGTGGTTCGATCTGTACCGTAGGCGAGATAACCGTATGTTTGCCAATCCAGAGTCCTGTCCGTAGTTGCACGTAGTCCATATCTAAATGAACTCTTCCCCTAATGGCATCATATTGGGCTTGCCGATAAGCCTCAAGGGATCCAATATCGCACCAGTAGCCACTGGCGATATAGCCATACATAGGGACATTTTTGGCAAGCAACAGGGGAAATAGATCGTTAGAAAAGTCGCTGGGCTGATTTGCGGGTAAAAAATTTAAAACTTCAGGTTCCAGAATGTAAATACCTGTATTCACCGTATCGGAAAAGACCTCACTCGTTGAGGGTTTTTCTAGAAACCTTTTAATACGATCTTCTTCATCGGTAATCACCACTCCAAAGGCCATCGGATCGCTTACTCGCCTTAAAATCAGGGTAGCTTGAGATTTTTTGGCGCGATGGAATTTGATGGCGGCAGTCAGATCGAAGTCAGTGATGCTATCGCCGCTGATTACCAGAAAAGTACTATTTAAAAGGCTTTCTACGTTTTTGACACAGCCAGCGGTTCCCAGCGGTTGATCCTCCTCAACCACATACATCATATTTACGCCAAAATCGGAGCCATCACCGAAATGTTCTCGAATTACATCAGGCAGGTAATGCAAAGTGGCGATTACTTCGCGAATGTCATGACGTTTTAATAAATTGAGAATATGCTCAGTAATCGGTCGATTTAGTACCGAGACCATCGGTTTTGGCATATCACACGTGAGCGGACGTAGTCTTGTTCCCGACCCGCCTGCCATCAATACTGCGCGCATAGATCCTCCGAACGTCAATACGTAATAGGATTAGGCTCTAGTATCGTTCAAATTTGCGATAAAGCAATGAAAATAAACCTTAATCCTGAAGCTATCCCCACCAAAATCTCTACCAAAGTCTCTACCAAAATTATTGTGGCGCTAGATGTCCCATCGGCGGCGGAAGCGATTAATTTATGCGATCGCTTACCACAGGTGGATTTCTGGAAAATAGGACTGGAGCTGTTTATAGCCGATGGCGTTACGGTTTTACGCGAACTAAAGACCCGTAACAAACGGATTTTTCTCGATTTAAAGCTCCATGACATCCCCAATACCGTAGCCTCAGCATGTCGAGTTGCCACTAAATATGGTGCAGATTTCTTAACAATTCACGCAGCAGGCGGTGGGGCAATGATGCAAGCTGCGCAAGCGGAGGTTCAAGAATCGTCAACGCAACTTTTAGCGGTTTCGCTCTTAACCAGTATTTCGGCGACAGCATTAGCCGACGATCTCAAGGTTGGTTTAGATATCCCTGAATATGTCTCCCAGATGGTTTTGTTGGCACGATCGAGCGGTTTGCATGGAGCCGTTTGTTCTCCCCATGAGGCTGCCAAACTACGATCGCTATTAGGTGATGATTTTTGCTTGGTGACTCCGGGAGTGCGCCCGAGCGGAGCCGCAGTTGGCGATCAAAGTCGCGTAATGACTCCTCGGCAGGCGATCGCCGCTGGTGCTAACTATTTAGTCATTGGTCGCCCAATTACAGCGGCAGTAGATCCCATCGCAGCATGGGAACAAATTTGCCAAGAATGCATCTAAACTACAGCCCATCTCACTGAATTTCCATAGCGATCGTTAATTCATTCGTTAATTCATTTAAATAAACATGAAAAAACTAAATTCCCTTATCCTCACCGCGCTTGTTCTCTTGAGTTCGGGCTTTGCCCTAAGAGCTATGCCCGCTAATGCTGAGAGATGGACTGCAATCACCCAAACTAAGGGAGTTGTTAAAGCTGAAGATGATTCTGTAAAATCGGAAGTCTTAGCACAACTGAATCTAACAGCGGATCAGAAGAAGAAACTAATTGCTATTACTACGGATACCTATAAGAAAGTTGCCCAAAACCTGACTCCCGAACAACGCCAAAAGCTGGAAACAGGTTTAAAAGCTAGACAAGGATTTGTGCCCGTCTTAAAAACATTAAATTTGACTGCCGATCAAAAGAAGACGATAGGGGCGCTTCTGGTCGATCACAGAAGGCAGTTGGTGGCGCTGTTGACACCCGAACAAAAGAAAAAATTTGAGGCATTAACTGCAAATAAAAGATAGCTAGGAAAAATTAAAATCCAAAAGATGAGTGGCGGCGCTTCGCGCCGCCACTCATCTTTTAGTCGCAAGGAGACGGCGCAAAGCGCCGTCTCCTTCTTTGCAGTTTTAACTTACTTTAGATACTTGTAAAAGTTTGTGATACTCATCTTCCGAGACGAGATCGAGGGAGCTTTCTACCCGATCTAAAAAGACCTTACCTTCTAAATGATCGTATTCATGTTGGAATATTCGAGCCACAAAATCCGTTAATTTAGCAACTTGCCGATCGCCATATCGATCCGTATAGGCAACTTCAATTTCACGGTAGCGGGGTACTAGCCCGCGAATCATGGGTACGGACAAACAACCTTCCCATCCTTTTTCAGTTTCCTCTGAATGCGAGATGATTTGGGGATTGATCATGGCTGTTGGTTCCATTTGGGGCGCATGAGGATAGCGTTGATTGGGATGGGAAGCCACAATTAATAATTGTAGCGATTTCCCGATTTGAGGGGCTGCCAAGCCAACACCCCTACTTTCTTTGAGAGTAACTAGCATGGCATCAATGAGCTGTTGGATCTCGCGATCGCTCGTATCAGCGATCGGTTGAGCAATTTGCCTCAAGATCGGATTACCGATCTGGTAAACCGATTGCTTAGGAGCTTTTTCAGTAGATAAATGCGTAGATAAATGGGTAAATAAAGTAAATATCTGATTAAAGGGTTTATTAAATTTTTTGTTAAGCGTTTGATTAATCAATTTAATTGGCTGGGTAAACATAGATGAATTACTTAGATGAATTACTTAGATGAATTACCTGAAAATCTATCTCTATGATAGTCTCCCTATAGAAAACATGGCTATCGCCAGAAACCCAAGAATAGAAGGTTGGCGCTCAGCGCCAACCTTCTATTCTTGGGTTTTGATTTTGTCCTAACGCAGATGGCGACAGCTAACAGCTATATCATTAAGGGCGCTATGCTTTAGGATTTGCTTCGTAGGCGAGAATATCGATCAAGGCATCAGCTTCAGTGACAGCTAAACGTGCTTTCTGATACTCATCTTCAAACTTAGCATTAGCCGTTGTGAGTCCTTGCATGATCATAATCGCAAAATATTCACGTTTTGTCATTCCTTCGACAAGGCTATCAGTATCTCGGTTATAACCAACAGGAAATGCGCTATCACTGCGTCTAGTGGACATATGTTGTTTTCCTAACAAAATATCAAGGCATATTTTAGCATTTCAGGAAAGTAGTTCGGGAAATTTACGAGCTAACTCAGCGATCGCAGGGCAAATTGGCGCATTTTCAGTGCGGTTTTCTAGAGTATTCCAACTGAAAGGGGCGGCTTTTGCCGCTGAAAGCCATAGTAATTTCTTGGCACGGGTCATGCCAACGTAAAGTAGCCGAAATTCCTCAGCCTGTTTGAGGTAGTTATATTGCGCCCAAGCTTCTTCAGCGTTAGGAAGGCGATCACCGTGAACGATCGCCCGAATCTGAGCCCGCGTTACTTCGGGCAAGCCGAAATCCCCCAAGAACTTAACCGCTTCAGGAATATAGGCTTCTCCAGGACAAATGCGTTTATGGAGAAAGGGCATGAAAACTACATCCCAGTCTAAACCCTTGGACTTGTGCAAACTAATAATCGTTACCTGTCCGCCTGTCATGTAACGTCCTTCTAAATTCTCATCTTCAACAGCTTCAAAACTCTCCGATTCCACAATTTCTCGTAGGGCTTCAATTACGGTTTGCATTGAGTAATTGCCGACGAGTTGCTGGTTGAGGCGATCGCCTAATTTATCCGCCGTTGCTAATAGTCCTGCCTCTTCGTCGTAGAGGGTGAAGGCAATAAAGGGAATCAGGTTGTATAGGGGGAGCGTTATTTTGGCACGGAGCAGCCCGATACATTTGGATTGAGTTTCTTGCGCGAGGGGTGATAGGCTCGGATCGAGGAGGGTGGGATAGAGAAATTTTTCGGGATTGCTGGCAAGCGCATTGAGATCTTGCTGTGATGAGATTTTTTGGCGATCTTTGAGAACTTCTAAGGCTGACTTGAGATTGTCAGGGGAATGGGGGCGTTCCATAAATTGCAAAATTGCCAACATATCCATCGGTACACGCGAACGGCGATCGCTCTGTTCCACATCATAGATTTTTATGTCATGCTCTTTGCTCAGCCCTGCCAAGGCATCCGCCACAAATCGCCCTTGATTATGTTGGCGCACCAAAATCGCCATACTGGTCTGGGGATTTTGGGCATATAGTTGCAAAATGTGATCGCCAATCATTTCCATTTCCCGCTCGATATCATCGGGAGTATAAATCTCTACACCCTTGCCAAGGGGTTCGGGGTTAGCATTTGCCTGCGGGTCATCAGCATCGACGGGGCGGATTTTTTGAGGACGAAAGGGCTTCTCGATGCGTGCATATTCGGAATGATTGACCCAATGTAGGACGTAATTAGCGGCGCGCATTATATTGCTGGTACTGCGTCCCGCCCGATCGAGGGTGGAGAGTTGGGAATTGAGGTGACAGCGATCGCAAAACTCATTAAAAAAACGCGGATCGGCGGGCGTAAAGGTAGAATTAATCGCTTGATTGGGATCGCCAACTCGCATGAGGTTTTTAACCTCCGCTCCCTCCGATGACAAGGGCGGCTGGGCGAGGGAATGCTGCGCCAGAATCTCTAATAACTTAGTCTGTAATGGAGAAGAGTCTTGAGCTTCATCTTCAAATACCGCAAAAATCCTTTCTTGCCAATATTTACGAACGTTATCATTTCTTAATACTCGCAAGGCTCCCAAAATCATATCGTCATAGTCGATCGCTCCTTCCTGTCGTAGTAGGCGCTCGTAGGTTTCATAAAGCCCCGCCGCAATTTCTAAAATATTTCCTCCATCAGGGGCTTCGGCATCGCGCAGCTCTAATGGACTCAAGCCAGAGCTTTTTGCGGTAGCGATCGCTTCTCTCGCTAAGCTCGGCAATACATCGGTACGCAATACGGTTTGTCGGCGCAAACGTTCGGTATCCTCACCATCAAAGTTTCTACCTTCGAGAAGTAGATCGTATAGTTTAGGATTCTCTTTCACCCAGAGATAGGTGGCATTGCGAATTAGCTTCTGTTTGAGCGATTCGGAAATAATCTTGGTTTCTCCCACACCAAATCCCGATAGTTCGCGATGGGTACTGGCAATGTTATAAGCCAAGCTATGGAGAGTACTGACCGTAAAAGCACTCTGGGGTAAGTGAAGATTTTTTAAATGCTCGGATACTTTTTTGCGAATATTGCTGACCGCCGAGCGCGTAAAGGTAACGATTACTAGCTGCTTTTGCCGATGGAGTTGCAACTTAGCGATCGCGATCGCCGCCGCAACTGCCATTCCCGTCGATTTCCCTGCGCCTGGTACTGCGGATACAGCCAACTCTCCTCCCTGCCAGTCTGCCATTGGTTGTTGCCCTTTACGGAGAGTTTGACGCAATTCATGAAGAACTTCAGGGGAAACCATAGGGAATTTATAACAGGAAATCAATTAGTATTTTCAATTAGTATTTTATAGCTGTCGCCAGTCCTATTAAGACAAAATCAAAAACTCAAAGAGACAATTGTCCTTGAAAGTTTATGGAATTTTGCTTGCAATATAGCAATCCTAAATGGTTTGTGGAAGAGCACCCCTTCGGGGTGCTCTTCCACAAACCCCAAAATCTACAAATGATTTAGGATAGCTATATAAATCCAAAATGAGTTGAGAGAGGCTTCGACTTCGCTCAGC
>NZ_LIRE01000114.1 GCF_001402795.1 Pseudanabaena sp. 'Roaring Creek' | reverse complement strand
TTATACCAATTCCCAAAAGTGTGGCTACACTTTTGGGAATTGAAAACCAAACCCAGTAAGGATTTTAAAATCACAAAATGGCGTAGCCATTTTGTGATTTGGTATTACCTAATATTTGGGGCTTATTTAGCTAACTCCAATATGGTTTTAAGGACAGAATCAGGGTTGAGACTGATTGAATCAATACCTTGGTCGACGAGGAATCTCGCAAATTCAGGATAATCGCTGGGAGCCTGACCGCAGATCCCAATTTTGCGATGATTGGCTTTAGCTTTTTGAATCACGCTGCGAATCATGGATTTAACGGCTTCATTCCGTTCGTCAAAAATATGGGCAACCAAAGCCGAATCGCGATCTAAGCCGAGCGTCAATTGGGTTAGGTCGTTAGAACCGATCGAGAAGCCATCAAAGACTTGCGAGAACTCGTCCGCCAGAATGATGTTGCTGGGAATTTCGCACATCACATAAACTTCAAGTCCATTTTCACCTCGATTTAAGCCATGTTTTGCCATCTCCGCAAGGACTTTCCGTCCCTCTTCAGGCGTACGACAGAAAGGAATCATGGGAATCACATTGGTTAACCCCATATCATCGCGAACGCGCTTCAGTGCTTGGCATTCTAAGCCGTAGGCTTCGCGATATTTCGGATCGTAGTAACGGGATGCACCACGCCAGCCGATCATCGGATTTTCTTCGAGGGGTTCAAATCCACGACCGCCAAGGAGATTGGCATACTCATTACTCTTAAAGTCGGACATCCTCACCACGACAGGTTTAGGATAAAATGCTGCGGCGATCGTACCGATGCCTTGGGCAAGTTTGTCTACAAAGAAATCTGTTTTGCATTCATACCTTGCGGTTAGTTTCGCGATCGCTCGTTTGGCAGATTTGTCTTCGAGGGTATCGAAATGGATCAAGGCAAGGGGATGGGCTTTGATGTGGTTGGCGATAATAAATTCCATACGAGCTAAGCCCACACCATCGCAGGGAATCGCAGATAGGCTAAAAGCTTCTTCAGGATTGCCGACATTCATCAAGATCTTGGTGGCAATCTGCGGCAAATCATCGAGAGAAGTCTCAACCACTTCAAAGGGAACTAATCCGCCATAAACCTTACCTTCTTCGCCCTCGGCACAGGATACCGTCACCTCTTGCCCAGTCGTGACGATCCCCGTGGCATCCCCGCAACCCACGATCGCAGGGATGCCCATTTCTCTGGCAATAATTGCGGCATGACAGGTACGCCCACCTTGATTGGTGACGATCGCGCTTGCTTTTTTCATGATCGGTTCCCAATCAGGATCGGTTTTATTGGTAACTAAAACTTCACCTGCTTGAAAATCTTCGATCCGATGTACTTCGAGAATTACATTTGCCTTGCCTTGACCGATCGCCGCACCAACTGCACGACCCGCAATCAAAACATTGCCACCACTCCTCAGTTTGTAATTCTTGAGAATATTGCCCGATTTTTGGGACTGGACTGTTTCGGGACGCGCCTGCACGATAAATAATTCGCCCGTGCGACCATCCTTAGCCCATTCAATATCCATCGGCGAGAATTTGCCACGCAATGCGGAATAGTGATCTTCGATAATACAAGCCCATTGAGCGAGTTGCAGGATTTCGTCATCGGTAATCGCGAACTTACTGCGCTCGGAAAGTGGAACGGGAATATCCTTAGTCAGCTTACTGCCGCCAAGGTCGTACACCATCTTGATTTCCTTGGAGCCAAGACGTTTTTCAAGAATGGGGCGAAAGCCTTGTGTGAGGGTGGGTTTGAAAACAAAATACTCATCGGGATTGACTGCACCCTGCACGACATTTTCACCTAGCCCATAGGCGGCGGTGATGAGCGCTGCATTTTTAAAGCCTGTTTCGGTGTCGATGGAGAACATTACCCCAGAGGCGGCAAGGTCGGAACGTACCATTTTCTGGACACCGACGGAGAGGGCAATATCAAAATGGTCGAACCCATTAATCGTACGATAGGAAATCGCGCGATCAGTAAATAGCGAAGCAAAGCAACGATGACAGGCTTCAACTACCTCGTTTGTACCATAGACATTGAGATAGGTTTCCTGCTGCCCCGCAAAGCTTGCGTCGGGCAAGTCCTCGGCTGTGGCACTAGAGCGAACGGCAACATCGGCTTCCTTGCCACATTCGTAGCATTCACAGAGTTTTTGATAGGATATGGCGATCGCCATTTGCAGATCGTCAGGTAAAGGGGTACTGAGAACTAAGGCTCTTGCCAATCGACCGCGATCGCGCAGGTTACTCATGTCCTCAATATTCAGATCGGCAAATAGTTCGCGTAGTTTCGTCTCCAGTCCAGCCTTTTCGATAAAGTACCGAAAAGCGTAAGCAGTGGTAGCAAATCCATTGGGAACATTCACTCCCTTCGGCTTGAGCTGCCGAATCATTTCGCCAAGAGAAGCATTTTTGCCGCCAACAAGAGGAATATCGGTAATTCCTACTTCTTCAAACCAAAGTATTAAAGCTTGTTCCCTCGGAATATTTCTCGATATTTCGGAAGTAAAAATTGAGCTATTCATGATGATTCAACTCCCTAATCAAGTTAATGATTAGATCGATTCACGGACAGATGATGAAGCCCTAAATCCCAATCTTGAAGTCCAATCTTGAAGTCTAATTTTGAGGTTTTCAAATCCTGATTCTAGGTTTTTTCCAGATCCTAGATAACAACATTATATCTATTGCTAAAGAACTAAATTTGCAGACATTACATTTATTTACTGAACATTTATTTACTGATATAGCAACGTAATACCAAATCACAAAATGGCTACGCCATTTTGTGATTTAAAAACCCTTACTAGATTTGGGTTTTAATTCCCAAAAGTGTAGCCACACTTTTGGGAATTGGTATAAGCGATAGCTAGGACAAAATCAAAGCCCAAAAGAGTGATGCCGCGCTCCACGCAGCATCACTCTTTTGGGCTTTGATATAATTGGCGGCAACTCTATGAATTGGCTTAACTAATAATTAAAAACCAAAACCAGAGAGCATACCGCCCGCGAAGCGGGCAGTATGCTCTTCTCGGTTTTAAGTTTACTTATGCCTAGCTACTTAATATTTGCTTTTTTAGTTCGTCAAGATATAGATGCGTACCAATAGTGCCAGGCAAACCCAGACAAAGGTAGGTAGGCACAAAGTAAACTTTGCCAGCTTTACTTGCCTTGAGGGACTGCGCGATCGCATTTTTTGACCAAGCTTGCTTCAGGTTCGCCAGTTGAGACTCCTCAAAACTACTGGCGCGTTTGAATTGATTGGGGTTACTGAAGTTATTACCCAGTAAGAGAATCCGATCGGCTTGATTGAGTTGAGGTAAAGTCTCTAGGGAAATGGGTGCAAGGGCTTCTTCCTGTTTTGGTGGATAGACTAGTTGAAACCCTAAATCCTGTAGCAGAGCGGTGCAAAGCCCATGCCTTTTCGTGCCTAAAGTCATCTCACGCAACTCCGAGGAAATTAGCAATAGCATTTTCGGATCGGTTTTGACGATCGGCTCAAAGGCTTGGCGGGCTGCGGCAATCTCTTGTTTCGTATTGGCGATTAACTGCTCGGCTTGTGGGGAACGGTTAATCGCTTGAGCGATTTCTTTGAGATTGATCTCTGGATCAGTCCATTTAAGAATGATGGTCGGGGCAATGTTCGATAGAATTGGATATTGACGCTTGTTGTTAATATCCAATCCCAAAATCAAGTCTGGCTGAACTTTGAGAATCGCTTCGATGGAAGGAGCATAGGCAACTCCCACATTGGCAATGGGGTTGGCGATTCTCGTTCCCAGATAGGGAATCTGTTTGCTAGGATTGGTATAGTCTCCTTGATGAAAGTTGGCATTGTCGGCAAAAGCAATGGGCTGCATATCTAGGGCGAGTAACGGCTCGAGCAGATAGGGACCTAGTACGACAATTCTCTGGGGTTGACCGCAGACCTTGGTCACGCCCATCGCATGTTCGACATCACGGCAGTCATTGCGGGGCGAGACGGCAGTAGCATTACGGGTATCTGGCTGGTAGGGTTGACCTTGGCAGGCAACGATCGCCAATATGATCGCGATCGCCACAGCAATCGATCGCACCGAATTGATGAGTTTCATATTTTCTTAACTAAACCTATGGTAGTACTCGCCCATGCATTCCTGCTCCCTTGGCGCTGATGGGAATACACATCGGTGTGCCTGCGATCGGATCGGGATAGATGCGACATTTCAAATTAAAGACCGCCTGAACGATGTCTTCAACGATTACTTCTTGGGGTGTTCCCTCCGCAAAGATCCTGCCATCTTTGATCGCTACAATGTAATCCGCATAACGACAGGCATGATGAAGATCGTGCAACACCATGACAATCGTGCGTTCTTGTTGTTGATTGAGATAGTGCAGCAGATCTAAGACTTCAATTTGATGTGCTAAATCGAGAAAGGTGGTTGGCTCATCCAGTAAGAGAACTTTCGTATTCTGGGCAAGTGCCATTGCAATCCAAGCTCTCTGTTTCTGTCCACCTGAAAGGGTATCCAGAGGGCGATCGCTCAGTTCCACAAGGTCAGTCATTTCTAAAGCTTGCTGGACAAATTGGCGATCTTGAATCGACCACTGTTGCATCCAAGTTTGATGGGGATATCGACCTTGAGCCACCAGATCTCTTACGGTCAAGCCTTCAGGGGCACTGGGGTTTTGTGGTAATAATCCTAATTGTTGGGCAACGGATTTGGTTGATCGCTGAGCGATCGATTTTCCATCTAGATACACCACTCCATCGGTTGGTTTAAGTAAACGTGCTAATCCTTTTAATAAAGTGGATTTGCCGCAACCATTGGCTCCCACTAAAGCCGTCACTTTCCCCGTAGGAATGGTTAAGGTCAAGTCTTGAATTATATTTTTCTTTTCGTAAGCTAGGGATAAATTTTGGGTAGAAAGTTCCAACATTAGCGTTTGCGATGATGAATGAGTAAGGATAGAAAAAACGGAGCGCCGATCGCCGCCACAATCGTGCCACAGGGTAATTCTGTAGGTGCAAATAGAGTTCGCCCTAACCAATCGGCGATCGTCACTAATAGCCCACCGATGAGGGCGGCGATGGGTAGAAGATTTTGATGATTTCCCCCCACAAGTTTGCGACCAATATGGGGAGCAATCAAGCCCACAAAGCCAATCGTTCCTGCGATGGCAACTGCTGAACCTCCTAAGGCAACCGCGACGATTACTAGCAGCCCTCGCTGCCATTCCAATCGCGTGCCCAATCCCTTGGCGACATCATCCCCTAAGTGCAAGACGTTGAGATGGCGGGATAAGCCCAGAGCAAGGGGAATCCCGCAGAGACACCAAGGCAGAAAAGCCCAAAATTGCAGCCAAGTCCGACCGTAGACACTTCCTGCGAGCCAAACGATCGCCTGACTGACATTGGCAATTGCCCCAAAAATAATTAATAAATTGGTCAGAGCCGTAGCGATCGCCGATAGCCCAATGCCCAATAAAATCAATAAAATCGGCGAACTTCCGTCATTCCAAGCTAAGCGATAGATCAGCACCGCCATTAACAAAGCCCCAAGGAAAGAAGCGATCGGCAAGATATATAAGGGCGCTGCGGGAAATAAGACGATGGTACTGACAGCCGCGAGGCTCGCCCCCGCATTGATGCCAATCATGCTGGGATCGGCGAGGGGATTGCGGGTTAAGCCTTGAAAAATCGTGCCAGAAATGGCAAGAGCAACGCCCACCATGAAGGCAACGAGGGTGCGCGGCAATCTCATGGTTTGGATGACAAAGGGATGATGGGGGTTGCCCGTATCTAGCCCCAAAAGGGTTTTGAGAATATCGGCGATCGCAATCGGATATTCCCCCTGCGACACATTGAGCAAGATCGCGACCAAACTAAGGGCGATCAGGATTGCAGCGATCGCAGGCAAGCGGCGATCGATGGAAAAGGAAAGAACGGGATTCCGAACAACGAGCGATGACTTCATTTTCTGACCTTGGATTTCGCGAGATAGACAAACATAGGAGCGCCAATAATGGCGGTCATAACCCCTACAGGCAATTCTTGTGGTTTGAGCAATAGTCGCGCGGCAATATCGGCAGTTAATAAAAGAAGTGCCCCAAAAATTGCTGAGTAGGGCAAAATCCATCGATAATCGGTTTTGATAAAAAAGCGCACTCCGTGAGGAACGACTAAACCCACAAAGCCAATGGGACCAGCGATCGCCACAGAGCTTCCCGTCAATAACACCACGCTAATTACAGTCAGTAGCTTAACGCCTAAGGTTTGTTGACCCAAACTGGTCGCGATTTCCTCCCCGAGGCTCATAGTTGTAATCTGCTTTCCCAATAACAGCGCCATGATTAGTCCTAGGATCGTTAAGGGAAGTACCTGTAAAAACAGATCAAAATCTCTCCCCGCTAAGGAACCCGCCAACCAAAATCGAATTTCTTCTAAGGTTTGTTGGCTGAGGACGAGAATAGCTGTGGTAATCGAAGAGATAAATGCGGTGAGAGCTGCTCCTGCGATCGTCAGATTTAAGGGCGTGGCTCCACCCGCACCGCAAGAAGCCAGCCCATAGACTGCCACCGCTGCGATACTTGCGCCTAACAAGGCGGCCCCTGCATAGACCACCGATGAAGAGTTACCAAATACAAATAGGGTTCCTACTACGGCTAAGGCTCCCCCTGCGCCAATGCCTAAAATGCCAGTTTCGGCTAAAGGATTGCGGGTTAAGCCCTGCATCAATGCCCCCGATACGGACAGAGCTGCCCCAATGGCGATCGCCATTAGCGATCGCGGTAGCCTTACCGTTTGGATAATCAGTGGCTCGAAACGATCGTTATCAGCAAAGCTTGCAAAAGCGGTAAAGGATCTCAAAATAGTCTCTAGGGAAATATTGGTATTGCCTAGAGTCAAGCTGTAGATAGTGCAAATTAGCAAAGCGATCGTCCCTAATCCGAGTCCGATCGCGGGAGATGCTCGTAAATATTTGGGCAACCTAAAAAAAGGTCTAAACAGTGACAGGTGAAACATGAAAAGCTTGGGTAAATGACCTTGTAACAAGAAAGAGACGGAGCGCGAAAGAAGCCTTTTGGGTAGAGAAATCGCAAGAATCGATCAACCTCCGATCAACTTCTGCTAAAGTTTGCCAGCGGCAATCGGACAAATTTCTGATTTATTATTGATATTTTATTGCAATTAACTCAGCTTTTTGCTATTAGTTTTAGTAGTTATTGATATTACCTAGCAATAAGTATGTCCAATATTAAATTATTTTATGCAACTTTGTCAGCCTTAGAAAAGCTTTAGACTATTTTATTGGGATTTTATTGGGATTTTATTGGGTTTTTATTGAGCTTTATTGGGTTTGAGTCTTTCTAACCTATTGAAATATCTCTAAAAAACTAATTGCTAGTAATTCCTACTCTGTAGTCAACAGACCGATTCATGGCGATCGCCAAACACAACTGGGCTGAGGCAATTTTCTGCCTAAACCAAAAAATTCATAAAAAATTCATAAAAAACAGGGCAAGCGCCAACTTGCCCTTGAATCATCAATATCAAATCGATACCTACCATCATAATGAAATCTGATCGTGTTTTGTTTGCCAGCTTGGTCTGTGCAGTCGCTAGTATGGCTACACCCGAATTATTGAAATTCGATGTCGCTGAAGTCTCCGCCGAAAATCTCACCAAAGAAGGAACTATTCAGGCAGATATTCTCGCTAATCCTGAAACTGTGCCTCAGATAGATTCCCGCAATCCTAAATCTGACGGACAAATTTCTAGCGTTCGCGATCTGCGCCAAGTTTCTACCAATGCCTCAGCGCTAATCGCTCAAGCTTCTACCAATGCCGTCCAAATTACGGGTGTAAAGGTCAATCCCACTGCCGATGGGATTGAAGTCATTTTAGAAACATCGACAGGCAACCTCGTTGCGCCAGTGGCAAAAACTTCGGGTAAATTAGTTTACTTCGATATTCCCAATGCTAAACTTTCCCTCTCTAGCGGCGATCGCTTTGTCGTGGAAAACCCTGCTAAGGGAATTGTGAGCGTATCGGTGAGCCAAGCTAATGCGAGCTATGTGCGAGCGATCGTTACTGGCGTTAGTGCTGTACCTAAAGCGACAGTGAGTTTTAGTAATCCCAGTCCTGTCACCCAAAAGCCCGATGACGGAGAGGAAGAAGTACAGGTAACGGGCAAAGTCGAAGCTCCTCCAGCCTATGTCGTACCCAATGCTTCTACCGCTACACGTACGAATACTGCCATCATTGATACGCCCCAATCTATTCAAGTAGTTCCACAACAGGTCTTGAAAGATCAACAGATTGTTCGCGTCGATCAAGCCCTAAGGAATGTGAGCGGGGTAACGGGAGAATTGGGAAAATTTGCCTCCTCGCAAAGTTTGACAATTCGCGGATTTACCACCGATAGCTTTTCCAATGGTCCCATTTTACGGGATGGGTTTCGCAGCTACTACAACCTCGGCGCACAGGAAACGGCCAACCTCGAACAAATTGAAGTGCTTAAAGGACCTGCTTCAGTTCTATACGGACAGAATGGACCTGGCGGGATCATTAATTTAGTGACGAAGCAGCCTCTATCTAAGCCCTTTTACGATCTACAATTTCAAGTCGGTAGTTTCGGACTAATTCGCCCCAGTATCGATTTCTCAGGTCCCTTAGATACCAATGGCAACTTGCTCTATCGCCTCAATGCAGCCTATCAGCGATCAGATGGATTTCGTGACTTCTCGACTACTTCGGAGCGATTTTTTATTGCTCCCGTCGTGAAATGGAAAATTAGCGATCGCACTAGTCTCGCCTTTTCTCTAGAGTATTTGAACGATCGCTCTCCCTATGATGTCGGACTGCTTGCCTATGGGAAGGGCGTAGTCAATGTGCCCCGCGAGCGGATCTTCGGCGAACGGGATGATACGAATAACTCTAAAAGCCTGAGCATCGGCTATAACTTTGAGCATCAGTTTGATGATAATTGGACATTACGCAATGCTTTTCGCTATACCAACCAAACTCAGCAACTTTTGACGACTCTGCCCGCTGCATTTAATGAAGCGTCGGGAACTCTAATCAGAGTATATGGAAAACGGGAATTTGAAGTTAATGACTATTCACTCCAAACCAATGTGGTTGGGAAGTTCGATACAGGCTCGCTCAAGCATACCTTGCTGGCGGGAGTCGATCTTAATTGGAGTAAATTCAAGGATGTCCTTACGAAAATTGATTTTAGTAAATTACTGCCTCTGAATGTCTATAGTCCAACCTATGGGCTATTTTCTCGACCAAATTTCGACAATATCTCTCAGATAGCCACAGGGTACAGCGATGCTGACATCAGTCGGACAGGGGTTTTCCTGCAAGATCAAATCGCTCTTAGCGATCAGTTTAGCGTCATTGCGGGAATTCGCTTTGATGGAGTCAGTAATACCAATCCCTCCAATGGGAAGAGTCGGTATGATAATGCTTGGAGTCCTCGCTTGGGTCTACTTTATAAGCCGACCGAATCAGTATCTCTGTTTGCTAATTATTCTCAATCCTTCAGTCCTAACACAGGACAGGATGTGAATGGCAATTTTCTAGAACCAGAAAAGGCTCAAGGTTACGAATTTGGTGTTAAAGCGGAGTTAAGCAAAAAACTGTTTGCTACCCTGTCCTACTTCGACATCACCAAGCAAAATGTAGCGACTTCGGCATCGCCTCTGAGTCTATATTATGTGGCGACGGGAAAACAGCGCAGTCAAGGGATTGAACTTGATATCTCTGGCGAGATTGCCCCCAATTGGAATATTACGGGTTTCTATGCTTACACCAATGCGCGAGTGACCGAGGACAATGATATCCCTGTGGGTAATCGCTTGCCTGGTTCTCCGTACAATAGTTTTGGGCTATGGACAACTTATCAAATTCCCGATGGCGATTTGCAGGGGTTAGGATTTGGTTTGGGAGTCAACTATGTTGGTAATCGCGTAGGCGATCTCGCCAACTCCTACGAGGTTGGCGACTACTTTCTCACTAATGCCGCTATTTTCTATAAACGCGATCGCTGGCGCTTTGGACTGAACTTCAATAATATCTTTGATGTCAACTACATCAGTGGTGTCGGTGGCACTGGACGCACGTTAGGTATTGCTCCAGGTGCGCCATTTTCCATGACAGCTTCGATTGGCTTGCAGTTCTAATTGCTATTAACAGCAGGATGGCAGGCGCGAAGCGCCTACCATCCTGCTTACAAAAGCGCTCGCAACCACTGTTCGGCTGCGAGTGGATTTGCGAATACTTGTCCCATACATCCAAACAAACCTGCGATCGTTTTAGGAGCAGCTTTTTGCCTTTTGACTAATTCATGCTCCTCAACGACAAGTGCAATACCAACACAGAACAATGTGATTTGCGGTTTATGCTCCTTTGCCCAATGGACAGTTAATTGATGGACTGCCTCAATTTCTTCGGGATCGTTTTCGATCTGTTCTAAATCCTGTTTTGCTGAATCCTGTTTTGCTAGATCCTGTGGAGCATTAGCTTGATTGAGAATTAGCCCGAATTTTTGTTCTTGGGATAGCCATTTATCAAAATAGGAGAGATACTTCTTCGTACCTTCTAAGGTTGTTTTTCTGCCAAAATTTACGGATACAAGGGGATATTTGTCTTCGTCAATGGTAATCATAAAATCAGCAAGTCCTCTAGCGAAATGATTGCGAATGGGATAATCGAACGGGATAATCGAACGGGATAATCGAACGGAATATTTTTGTTTCTAAGCCTGCGATAGATTGCGGAAGGCTTAACGTAAATATGCTTAGCGTAAATATGCTTAACGCAAATATTATTGCTAATTTATCCTAATAATTTTCTTGATAAGATTATCTCTAAATTTAGACCCTTAATGATGCTTAAGATGGCTTTTTATAAACGGCTAACAACTTGGAGCAGATCTTGGGACAGTAACTCTAGCAATGGCGATCGCGCTGAATGCAAGAAAAAATGATCCCCCTGCAACATATGTAATGCAAAAGCAGCATTGGTTTGCTCCCGCCATGCTAGGAGCATATCGATACTCGCCTCAGAATCCTCATAACCACCAAAGGCAGTTATGGGGCAATCTAGGGGGACATCTTTTTGATAAATACTGGTTTCCACCACCGCCAGATCGGCGCGTAGGGTCGGCAATAGCAGTTGCATTAATTCGGCATTATCTAGAACTTCGGCGGGCGTACCATTGAGGCGACGCAGCTCTAATAAAAAATCTGGTTCGGGTAAATCATAGGTAGGAGAATTGCTACTGGGAATTTGCGGCGATCTGCGCCCCGACACGAAGAGATGTGCTGGCAATAACTGATTATTTCGGCGCAGAAATCTCGCTAATTCAAAACTCAGTAAGGCTCCCATGCTGTGACCAAAGAAGCTAAAAGGTCGATCTAGGTAGGGCGTAAGTGCCTCAGCGATCGCTTGCACGAGGGGCTCTAGTCTGGTAAATGCAGGTTCGTGGAGCCTAACCCCCCTACCTGGCAATTCAATTGGGCAAATTTCGACGGTTGAGGGCAGATCCTTTGCCCAGTTACGAAAACTCAACGATCCGCCCCCTGCATAGGGAAAGCAAAATAGTCGTAAAGCTGCCTTAGTATTGGCAAAAGGACTGGTTAACCAGCGGTCTAAGTTTTTTGTCTCGATCACAATTGTGCTAATTCTCCGAACTGTAGATTCTGCTTGCCAAAAGTCAAGCTAATGTAATAAGCTATTTACATCTTATTAATAGTTATTCTCAATAGCTAATATACACTAAGTAGTTAATAAGCAAGCAAGTAATACTAAATAATGCTGTGTTTGGCGTTATTTAGCCCATCTTTGCGGAAGAGCCTTAGCATCAAAATCGTGGTAGTTCTCAAAAATGATGATGAGCATCGCGGAGCAAGACTCTTGATCACCCCAAAATCATTACTACCCTATGATTGCGCAGTTCAGCATAGGTGCAATCCCCAAAGCATACCGCTAGCGTAGCGGACAGAACGCTCTCTGGTTTTGGTTTTTAATTATGCTGAACTACTTACATCAAAAGAGTCACATCAAAAGAGTCACATCAAAAGAGTTAAGTAGCTAGGCATAAGTAAACTTAAAACCCAGAAGAGTATACCGCCCGCTACGCGGGCGGTATACTCTCTGGTTTTGGTTTTTAATTATGCCTAGCTACTTACATCAAAAGAGTTACATAAAACAAGAGAGAACTACTTGGAGATAGAAGTAATAGATACAATCAAAGCCATCTTGGTGGATTTAGGTATTCCCCAAGAATCACTTCATGCAGAAACCTTACTGTATGCAGATTTGGGGTTGGACTCCGTTGAGACCATCAAGCTATCCCTTGAATTGAAGCGCCGACTTGCGATCGAACTGAAGCTAGGGAATCGCTATGACATGACCTTGGCAGAAATTTGTCGCATTGCCAATGCACAGGAATCATTAACCGCAAACGTTACTGCTAAAGTAAATTAAGATGGAAAGCATTTCTGCACAACTGCCTAGCATTTTTAATGTGGCAGCCCATTTTCTCGAAATCAATTTAACCGATCGCCGTAGTGAAAGAGTCGCTTTTTACTACCAAGAGCAATCCTATACCTATGCACAGGTAAACCTTTGGGTGCGGCGCATGGCTGGATTTTTGCATGAATTGGGGTTAGAACGCGAAAACCGTATTGCGATTCTTTTACCCGATACACCAGAATTTGTATTTGCCTTCTGGGGAGCAATTTGGCTCGGTGCAGTGCCCGTACCAATCAACACAGCTTGCACCGCAGACGATATTCACTACATTCTGCAAGACTGTCGCGCCAAAGTCTTACTGACCAATCAAGCATGGCAAACAAATCTCGCTCCGATTGAGTCTCCATACTTAAAGCATATTATCCAAACCGATGGCGATATATCGTTGATTTCGCAATTAAGCCAACAGGAAGAATTTATCCCTTGGGAGAAAACGAATCGCGAAGAACCTGCCTTCTGGCTTTACACATCTGGCAGTACAGGACGACCGAAGGGAGTAATTCACCTACATCAAAGTATGGTGGTCTGTGCTGAGCGCTACGGAAAAGATGTTCTTGATTTACAAGAAGATGATGTAATTTATTCCGTTGCCAAAATGCCTTTTGCCTACGGTTTGGGCAATACCCTATATATGCCCATGTCGGTGGGAGCCGCCGCCGTTCTTACCGATGCGGCGAATGCGTTTGATATTATTGAGGATATCCAAACCTACCAACCCACGGTTCTATTCGGAATTCCAGGGATTTATGCGGGGATTCTCTCGGTTCATGAAATCGCTCCTCTCAATTCAGCGTCCTTAAGGCTCTGTCTCTCCGCTGCCGAGCAATTGCCGCAAACAATTTGGCTGAAGTGGCGAGAGCGTTACGGGATCGAAATTTGCGAAGGCATCGGTACGACCGAGCTGCTGCATGTTTTTCTATCCAATAGACCGCATCAATGTCGTTCGGGTACTTCTGGCTATCCAGTCGCTGGCTACGAGGTGCAGATTGTTGATGATCAGGGTGTTCCTACTCCCGATGGTGAAATCGGTAATCTCCAAGTATCTGGGGAGAGTCTCATGCTCGGATATTGGAATCGTTTGACAGCGACGCGCAAAGCTTTGCATGGAACGACCATGCGTACTGGCGATAAGTACATCAGAGATGCGGATGGTTACTTCCGATTTATGGGACGTAATGATGATTTCTTTAAGGTCAATGGTATGTGGGTATCGCCCTTTGAAGTGGAGGATATTTTACTTCAGCATGAGACCGTTCTCGATGCAGCAGTTTTGCCATCCGATCATGATGATGCTCTAACGCAAGTGATTGCTTATATCAGCCTGAAATCGGGATGTTCTCCCAATAAGGATCTGGAAAACCATCTTCGGCAAATGGTGAAATCGCAATTACCCCACTTTAAGGCTCCCAAGACGATCCATTTTCTCGATACCTTACCACGGACATCCACGGGCAAAATTCATCGTCAAGCATTGCTCAAACAGGCTTGTTGATTTGCTATGGATTGGGATTGGTGGGACTTCACGCCCATTACCCTAATCCTAAAATTCTAAAATTATTCCCACC
>NZ_LIRE01000113.1 GCF_001402795.1 Pseudanabaena sp. 'Roaring Creek' | reverse complement strand
TTTGCACTTTGGCAACGACTGGATCGCAAGCTAAAGGATGCTCTCTATAGCATTTGTTTAGAAGACCTGTATTACGATGCTCGCAGTTGGCAGGCATCGCAAGGACAAAGTGCGGGATTTATCATTTAAGTATAGCTGCGTCCCGTAGGGGCGCAACTTTACGGGTTTTGAACAGAAACAAGTGAGAGAGCGATTTGCGCTCTCTCACTTGTTTCTGCATTGCGGCAAATTACTTTGCCCGAATTTGACGCATGAGATTTGCCATCTCGATCGCACCCATGCCAAATTCCCAGCCTTTATTACTTTTAACCCCTGCCCTTTCCAAAGCCTGCTGCATCGTGTCAGTGGTCAATACCCCAAAAATAATTGGCACACCCGTCTGGAAAGAAGCCGCTGCGACACCCTTAGATACCTCGTTTGCCACATAGTCAAAATGGGGGGTATCACCACGGATGACCGCTCCAAGACAAATAATTGCGTCATATCGTCCTGAAGTAGCTAATTCTTTTGCCACCATCGAGATTTCGAGGCTGCCAGGTACCCATGCATAATCAACTTGGCTGCCAGTCTCAGACACATCCACACCATGACGCAGTAGCGAGTCTTGGCATCCTTGGAGGAGCTTACCGACGATCAGGTCATTAAATCGGGCGACCACGATCGCAAAGCGCAGACTATCAGTATTGGTAAAGCTACCTTCAAAAACTGCCATAAATTATTCTTAACTTTTATATTCTTAAATACATTCTTAAATTTTGTTCTTGTTTATTCCTATACCAATTCACGAATACCAATTCACGAAAGTGTAATAACACTTTTGTGAATTAAAAGCTAAACCTAGTAAGGGTTCTCAGGTTAAGAAATGGCTACGCCATTTCTTAACTTGGTATTAAACTTTAAATAAGAACAAAATAAGCGAGTGAACTAAATCGAGCTAACTAAAAGCTATCAAAAGCTTGATTAAAAAACCTTTGATCCCTTTTGGGTATTCTTTTGGACTCGCTTAGCTATGACTAGGCGAGACTAGGCGACAAAAGCATTCAAAATGCCGATGACAATTACGAATGCCAACCAAATAAGAGAACCAAGAAATAACAGTGGCTTGGTTTGATTCCAAGAGCTAGGAGAAGCGTAAGCGACAGGTACGCCAATCACGAGAACGAAGGAAAACAGTACGAAAGCTGCCAATAAAAGTTGGAATAGAATAGTCACTTTATTTAAACTCCGAATACTAAAACAAGATACTAAGACAAATCCTTTACACCAAATTAGCAGAAAATGCGTCTCTCGACAGTTTGACAGAAACGACGCTTAAATGACGCTTATAAGTAGATAGGCATAATTAAAAAGAGATTCAAAGCCTGTAGCTCAAGCGCAGCAAGCACCACAGGCTCTGAGGTTTTATATTTAAATGTGCTTAGCTATCTACCTATAATCGTTTAATCGCTTTCTCCAAACTTTAGCGGGTAACGATTTGCTAATACTTTAACAAATCACGAAAAACAAATCACAAATCACGAAGAACTCTGTTCTGCGGACTTTGGGATTTTTGGGGATTTTAAAGAGCACCTGCGGCTGTGCGGTCTAGCACTCCCTCAGATAGGTGAGTCGTAATATTTCCAGATTGTAAAATAGGACGATTTTTTGCGCCTTTAGGATAGTCAATCACGCTGACACCGCCATTGCCCTGTTTAAATACCCAAAATTGTTCGGGTGTAAAATCAAATAATAGGCAAAGAATTGCCTTATTGACGGCATCATGGGCGACAACTAAAGCGGTTTCTCCCGCAGGGACTGATTCCACAATTTTTTGCCAGATGAGCGCGACCCTCTCCCAAACCTGTTGTAAATTTTCACCTTCAGGCATTTGGACGGTTTCGGGTTGGGACTGCCAGAGTGCTAGTTGCCCTGTAAATTCCGCTTCGATTTCATGCTCGAACTTGCCTTCCCAGAGCCCGTGGGAGATCTCCTTAAGTTCGTCAAATAGTTCAAGTTTAATGTTTGGGTGTTTGCTTAAAATCTCTAAAGCCGTGTCTTTAGGTCTCAACATGGGACTACTAAAGGCTTTATCAATTTTTGTATTTGCTAAAAATTCACTAGCTCGTCGAGCTTGGGCATGACCATTGTTGTTGAGGGGGACATCAATTTGTCCTTGAAAACGTTTTTGGCGATTCCATTCAGTTTCACCATGACGCACCAGTAATAGGCGCGGACCGTCGTGATTTTTCTTGACGGGGGGCAAGGGCGAGCCAGAAATATCCGCGAGATGGCTCGCGAGGTTGAGGGACTCAAGCTGTACGCCTTCGACTAGACTAGAGCCTTGGAAATTTAAGACCGTAATCGCGCAGTTGACCTGTTGAATATTGTGATAAAGACGGACGGGAATGCCGATCGCCGAGCAGATCAATGCTCGATTGATCCCACTATGCCCTACTAATAGAATCGTTTTATCTTGATGTTTGGGTAAGATCTCTGCCCATAGTCCCTTGGCTTGCTCGAATAGATCGAGAATGGGATAGCGATCGCCTAATTGAAATGTTTCTGGGGCATTTTGCCAGCGATCGTATTTCTCAGGGAACTGCTCTTTTACCTCACTAGCGATCATCGACTCCCACTCGCTGAGATCGATTTCCAGTAAACCATCGGCTGTAATTAACTCTGGAGGATTAAAATTTTCAGCCAAAATAATTTGAGCCGTATTTTGGGCGCGGACAAGGGGACTTGCATAGGCAACATCAATATTGAGATTTGCTAGAGCCTTACCCGCTAGTTTGGCTTGCTGCTTGCCCTTATCGGTCAGAACCGACTGCAACTCTGGGCGATCGTAATTACCGCGTCCTTGAATTTTGCTTAGGATATTGAAATTACTTTCGCCGTGACGGACGATCACTACTCGCGTACTCAGAAACTTACCCTCGTTTTCTTTATGGCATTTTTAGGCGTTTTTAGTAAGAGATCGGCTGGTAGCTAGGCATAATTAAATACAGATTAAACACATAGTTAAATCTAAAACCCTAAAAGCTGCGCCGCAGCTTTTGAATCTGGTTTGAATCTGGTTTGAATCTAGTCGTTAATTATGCTCCGCTGCTTACTTCAGAATCCCTTACACATTTAATATTAAAACACTATTAAGAAAATGTAACGCTCAACGCTGCGCTATAATACTACGATAGGCTTAAGCTGGCTGTTAGCTAAAACGCATCTAGCTGCTAGTTGAGCGCATTGAGCTTACTCACCATAATCATAAACTTGAACTATCAAGTACGCTGTTTTACCTACAGGCTGAATGCTGTAGGCGAATGGTGTAAGCACCTTTTAGATAGTCTAAATAAACGCCAGTCTAAGAAGTAACTTAATTCTTTTAACGAAACCCCACCAATTTTCCATACAAAGCAATATGCCTTGTTATCGTGATGTCAGAGCAGACACAGCGACTAGTTACTAGCTCGGTACATAGCTAAGTAGCTGGTTGACGATCTAGGTAGCTTGCGATTGAAATTTTTTCTTGTTTTCGTTATTGGTACGTTCTGTTTTGAAGCCCCTGCGACTCCTTGAGTATGTGGATAAAGGGTTTGAAAGATATTTTTTAATATTTTTTTATACGAAGTATAGAAAAAATATTTTTCAAGTGTTCTTAGGCTGGCTCTTTTGAATCGAAGAAATTCTGAGGAAATTGAATGCCAAAGCAAATAATTATTGCCGAGCAGTATCGAATTGCTGCTGTTTTTAGTGAAGATCAAATTGAAGAAATTGTTGTTGCCGCAGGAACTCATCAAGTTGGGGATGTTTACTTGGGCGTTGTTGAAAATGTTTTAACAAGTATCGATGCGGCGTTTGTGAATATTGGCGATGGCGATCGCAATGGTTTTATCCATATCACCGACCTTGGTCCTTTAAAAATGCGGCGATCGTCTGGTTCGATCAGCGATCTGGTCGTCCCTCAACAGCGCGTACTCGTGCAGGTAATGAAGGAGCCCACGGGAAATAAAGGTCCTCGTTTAACAGGAAATATTTCGTTACCTGGTCGTTATGTGGTGCTATTGCCCTTTGGAAGGGGCGTAAATCTATCGAGGCGCATTCGCAGTGAAGCCGAGCGCAATCGTCTCCGCGCCCTAGCGATTTTGGTCAAGCCTGCGGGCATGGGGATTTTGGTGCGCACTGAGGCGGATGGAATGCCAGAGGAGCAGATTATTGAAGATCTCGATAATTTACAACGTCAGTGGGAAGGCATTCAACAGGATGTGGCAACTACCCGTCAACCCACTTTGTTAGATCGCGAACGTGACTTTGTCCAAAGGGTGTTACGTGACTTATACAGTACCGAAGTAAATCGGATTGTGACCGATACCAATGATGGTTTGCGCCGCATCAAACAACATTTACTGGGCTGGGGCGATGGCAAAATCCCTAACGGTTTGATGTTGGATCATCATCGTGAACGCACGCCAATTTTAGAGTATTTTCGGGTAAATGCTGGTATTCGGGAAGCCCTCAAGCCGAGGGTGGATTTGCCTAGTGGTGGCTATATCATCATCGAGCCCACTGAAGCTTTAACCGTAATTGATGTTAACTCTGGCTCTTTTACCAAGTCCCAAACCTCACGGGAGACAGTGTTATGGACAAACTGTGAGGCGGCGGTGGAGATTGCCCGCCAAATCCGTCTGCGCAATATTGCTGGCGTAATTGTGGTGGATTTCATCGATATGGATACCCGTCGCGATCAATTACAATTGCTCGAACATTTCAATAAGGCGTTGCGATCGGATAAATCCCGTCCGCAAATTGCGCAACTTACAGAGCTAGGGCTTGTCGAGCTTACCCGTAAGCGTCAAGGACAAAGTATTTATGAATTGTTTGGTCGTCCTTGCTCGACCTGTGGTGGTCTCGGACATTTGATGCATTTACCAGGGGAAGCAGCGGGACAACCTGTTGACGCAACATCAAGGACTTGGGAATCAAAGCAATCAAATCAACTCGATTTTACGTCCGAGTATGAAGATGGGGATTCGGAGTTGGGGGGTGGACTGGAGCCGAATTTGGTGAACCATCCCAGTTATCAAGAACGGGGCAATCTGCGCCGACGTGGTAAAAGGGCAATGCTCAATAAGGATTTGCGGGAATCCCGCGAGTCTGAAAAAGCTACCCCCGTGGATGTGCGATCGCGGTTTGAGCCAAGGGTTGAGATTCAAGCTGAGCCAAGGTTTGAACCAAGGGTTGAAGCAAGAATTGAGCCAAGGATCGAGCGCGATGTTGTGGCTGAACGGGCAGTTCCGACTAAAATTTCTCTGCCCAATATTGCGGCTAACGCTTTGCAGTCTAAGGCGATCGTCGAGCCTAACGAAGAATTGGTCGAGGTAACTGATGTAGCTCCCATTTCAGGGTCTGAAAATTTACCTGAACGTCCTAATAAGCGCGAAATTCGTACCAAGGTAGTGGAGCCACCCGAAGTGATTGTGGTGGAGATGACTGAGGAAGAGCAGGACGTTTATTCGCTAATTGGGATCTCTCCTCTAGTACTTGTTGATCGCGAAGTTAAAGACCCTCGCAATGTGATTGTGACAGTGGCTTTACCTGGGCAAGCGCCTAAGATTGCCAACAATATGAGTAATTTGCGATCCAATGCAGAATCTAATGCAAGGGCTGTATTTGACGCAAATCCAGAATCAAATCCTACGACAGAGGAGGAAACCTTATCGGAAAGCTTTGAGGTGCAAGCCACTACAGCACTGTCGGATGAAATTTTGACCGATCCAGTGGTTAGCCCCGCCAAGGTTAATGGCAGCTCTAGCGGCGTAATCTTGAGGGTCAATCGAGCTAAGCTCTCAGATGCAACTGATGGCGATGAAGTTAATGATTTAAAGACAGAATTTTCGGAAACGAATAAGGAGTTTGTGCCGATCCAATCTCCTGAGGCTTCCCGTCGCAAACGTTCTTCTGCTGCCCAGCCATAAAAAAACGGCGCTTAGCGCCATTTTTTTAGTTAATACTAAAGCTCAAAATGGCTGCGCCATTTTGAGCTTTGAAAACCCTTGCTAGGTTTGGTTTTTAATTACCAAAAGTGTAGCCACACTTTTGGTAATTGGTATAATACCAATTACCAAAATGGCAACGCCATTTTGGTAATCTCAAAACCTTACTGGGTTTAGTTTTTCATTACCAAAAGTGTAGCCACACTTTTGGTAATTGGTATAACGTGAGTTCGGGATAATTGGAAATGAGCTATGAGCAATGGTTTGCGTAGCAAACCATTGCTCATAGCCCAAAAGTAAAAGCCTTGCTACGCAAGGCTTTTACTTTTGGAGTTGTTTAAAAAACGAGATCGACTTCTAGTTTTTTCAAATTAATTGCATACAGCATACAGCCAGATATATTGGTAATGGCGATCGCTAATAAGTGAATATCAATGGGGGCGATCGCTGTTACTTCCCCGTCAATAATCAGATTATTAATATTGTTCCCGCGTAGATCTAACAATATTAAAATCGTTTGATAGTCATTGTATTTCGCCGTAATCGCATATCCCCAAGGTGTTGCCACGAGAATTAAGACCTCATACTTCAAAGGAATCCGCATCAAGCGATAGGGCTTCAGATCCAGCATTAACAAGTTTCTACGGTTATCTGCTTCCAATAAAAGGACACGATCTTCCGTAAATGTGGCAATCCCCGCCGCAATTGCTACGGGTAATGCTAATCGATACATAATATTGCAACGCCGTGAGATCACGATCGCACGACTTTCGTTAGTTTCAGTTTTATTCGCGATCGCTAACAAGTGATGCCGATCAATAGCGATGATGCAACTCAAGTCCCTAGAGGCAAACTCAAGACGCATGGCTTTACTGTAAACCAAATTTCGTATTTCGAGCTGTTTACCCGTAGATACCGCAAACCAATCACCATAGGGAGAAATTGCCCATTTAAAAGTTTGGGCTAAAGACTGGGATGATTGGTATAAAGATTTGGGAATGCCCCGAACGAACTGGTAAATAGAGCGTCTAGTGATCGCAAATAATGTCTTTCTTACAAAAGCGATCGCCTCAATTGCTTGTTCGGATTTAGCAATCTGTTCAGTTTTATCTAAGGACAGACTATGACCATGCAAAAGAAATTTAGAAGCGCTATAAAAGCGAGATTTTTCCGCGCCGACAATGCCAATAATGCTTTCAGATGTGTGGCTTTGATCGAAATGGGGTGCTTTTTGGGAAAAGAGAATTTGGGTAACCCTTTCTTGCTCCCCCCCCGTTTGAAACTGGCTAAAGTCTTCCGATTGCAATGTGTCTAATAAATCTAGCCGCATTTCACGAGCCGAGCTATATCGCCGCTGCGGTAACTTTTCGAGGGCGCGCAAGATAATTGTTTGCAGCGATCGGGGCAAACTATTAGGGACAACTACCCTCTGGTTGAGATGGGCATTCATCAACTCCGTCGGCATTCCCGAAAAAGGGCGACTACCTATTAACAGCTCGTACAAAATAATGCCGACTGCATATATATCCGAACCAACGGAGAATTGACCGTAGAATCTTTCTGGAGCCATATATCCAGGAGAACCTGTATTACTTGCATCGGAAACAGTTTCTTGGCTGAGACGGGAAATCCCAAAATCAGAAAGCTTGGCTTGCCATCCCCGATTCGTAATTTTTAGGAGAACATTTTCGGGCTTAATATCGCAATGGATAATATTTGCCCCATGGGCATGTTCTAAACCCAGCAAAATATCGCTTATGAGATCAAAACATTGTTTTACCGTAAGTGACTTTGTGTGATTGATCAAATCTCGCAAAGTTCCCCCTTCACAATATTCCATGACCAAATAGCGATAATTTTGATGGTGGACAAGGGCAGTACAGGCAACTATATTTTCATGCTGGAGAGTTAGTAAAAAACGGAGCTCCCTCAAAAGCTTACTGGTCGGAAATCGTTTATGCTCTAATTCTTTGAGGGCTACCAGTTTGCCTGTATCTCGTATCCGCGCGCATAAAACCTTACCAAATTGCCCTCTACCAACTAAGCCTAGGATCCGATATTTAGAGAACTGCGTGGTAGATTTTTCATTCATAACTAGCAAAAACAAGTCCGAAAAATATCAGTATCACTTAACCTCACCTCACGTTAACTTTAGCAGTACTAATTGAAATCATGTTGCTTAACATTTCGTTGCAAAACAACTAGAGAGAAGTCCGAGGATTGTCGATATCATGGTAGGAAGTGATATATAAAACGTAATATTTCTCAGCCAAATCCTTATTCAAATTTATGAGTCAAGCTTCTACATCCGCCGATGTCCCTAGCATGGGTCGTCGCCAATTCATGAACCTCATTTTAGGAGGTTCTGCTGCCGTCACTGCTCTTGGGGCAATTTACCCTGTAGCTGCCTATTTTGTACCGCCTTCCCGTGGTGGTGCAGGTGGTGGTGTTGCGGCAAAAGACGCTCTGGGTAATGATGTAATTGCTTCTAAATTTTTGGCAGATCATCAAGCAGGCGATCGTGTACTTGCGCAAGGACTCAAAGGCGATCCTACCTATATTGTTGTTAATGACAACAAAGAAATTGCTTCCTATGGACTAAACGCAGTTTGTACTCATCTTGGCTGTGTTGTACCTTGGAATGTTGCCGAAAACAAATTTATGTGTCCCTGTCATGGATCTCAGTACAACGCTGAAGGTAAAGTTGTACGTGGTCCTGCACCACTATCCCTTGCCCTTGCCCATGCAACGGTTGCCGATGATGTTGTGCAATTTAGCACTTGGACTGAAACTGATTTCCGCACCAATGAAGCGCCTTGGTGGTCTTAAGAAAAATATTTTCTCGAAATCTCGCAACCCCAAATTTGCAATCCCAAATTTGCAATCCCAAATTCGCAATCCCAAATTCGCAATCCCAAATATTGCCAAAATACTGCCAAACATTGGCTAGCCAGTCTTTAAATCACATTTGAACTCATACATGAAAAAAGCTTTGTTCCGTGTCAACCGTTTGATTGTGGGAATCAGTCTATGTGTCCTCACAAGCTTAACGCTTCTATTTGGCGTTAATATTCAGTCAGCTCAGGCATATCCTTATTTTGCTCAAGAAGCTTACAAAAATCCTCGTGAAGCCACTGGTCGTATCGTCTGTGCCAACTGTCACCTAGCCCAAAAAGGCATTGAGCTTGAGCTACCTCAAGCCGTTCTCCCCGACTCGGTATTTGAAGCTGTCGTTAAACTCCCCTACGACCATACCCAGCAGCAAGTTAGTGCTGATGGCAGCAAAACAGGCTTGAATGTAGGTGCAGTTTTGGTACTCCCTGAAGGTTTCAAGATTGCTCCTGAAGAGCGTTTGTCTGAAGAGCTTAAGGAAAAAACCAAGGATATCTACTACCAACCCTATAGCGACACTCAAGAAAATATTGTCCTAGTTGGCCCTGTCTCTGGTGATGAGTATTCCGAAATTGTGTTCCCAGTTCTTTCCCCCGATCCTGCTAAGGACAAGAATGTTCACTTCTTGAAATATGCCGTTCATGCTGGCGGTAATCGCGGTCGCGGTCAAGTTTATCCTACGGGCGAAAAGAGCAATAACAATGAATACAACTCTACTGTTCCTGGTTTAGTTACCCAGATCAGTCCGATCGCACCAAATGAAGATGAAGGCATCTATGGTGGCTATGAAATCTCAATCCAAACCACCGATGGTAGCATTGCCGTTGAGAAGGTTCCTGCTGGTGCTGAGCTAGTTGTCGAGCCTGGTAGTGAAGTTAAGGTTGGTTCGCCTCTAACTACCAATCCTAATGTTGGTGGCTTTGGTCAACATGATGGCGAAATCGTATTGCAAGATCCTCGTCGCATTCAATGGCTACTAGCATTCTTTGCTTCTGTAATCGTTACCCAAATTTTGTTGGTACTGAAGAAGAAGCAAGTCGAAAAAGTTCAAGCTGTTGAAATGAATTTCTAAGTAAAGAACAATCATCAATAAAAAAGGAGAAATTAGCATAGCTAATTTCTCCTTTTTTATTGAGTTGCTATAGCTAAAATACCAAAGCTCAAAATGGCAACGCCATTTTGAGCTTTGAAAACTCTTAATTGGTCTTAATGGGTTTTGTTTTTAATTCACAAAAGTGTTGTCACGCTTTCATGAATTGGTATAAGTTGGCTTAATTAAATATAAAACTCTAAAACCTGTGGCGAACGCTGCGCGTGCGCTACAGGTTTTAGATCTGGATTTTGTTTTTAAATTGTGGAAATTTCTTTTTCTTTTTCAGCAGTGACTTTATCAATATTTTTAACGAACTTTTCCGTTAATTTATCCACTTGCTCTTGTTGGCTTTTAGAATCATCTTCAGAAATTTCTTTTGCCTTTTCTAGCTTTCGCAAAGAATCGATCGCATCGCGACGAATATTACGAATAGCAACTTTACCTTCTTCGGCAAGTTTGGCAACCATTTTTACCAATTCTTTACGGCGATCGGTAGTCAATGGGGGGATATTTAGACGGATGCTAACACCGTCATTATTGGGGGTAAGCCCAATATCTGACTCTGAGATCGCCTTTTCGATCGCCCGCATTGTGGAGCGATCGAAAGGCTGGATTTGTAGAGTGGATGCATCAGGCGAAGAAATATTTGCGAGAGCCTTTAGGTGTGTTTCCGCACCATAATATTCCACGGTAATTCGATCTAATAGCGAAGCATTAGCACGCCCCGTTCGCACAGTATTGAAATTGTGCTGGGTCGCTTCTACAGCTTTCTGCATTCGCGCCTCAACATCAGTTAACTTCACAGGAACCTCCAACATAAGTACCAATCGATTCTCCCATGACGACGCGACGAATGTTACCTGTAACACCAAGATCGAACACAATAATTGGGATGCCATTTTCTTTGCATAGGGCAAAGGCCGTGGCATCCATTACCCGCAAATCATTGATTAGGGCATGGTCAAAGCTGACGGATTGATAGCGTTTGGCAGTGGGGTTCTTCTTGGGGTCGCTGTCGTAAATGCCATCGACTTTAGTCGCTTTGAGGATCACTTCGGCATTAATCTCAGCCCCACGAAGCGCCGCCGTGGTATCAGTCGTGAAATAGGGATTGCCCGAACCAGCCCCAAAAATAACCACCCGATTATTTTCAAGGTGGCGGATTGCGCGACGGCGGATATAGGGTTCGGCGATCTCTTGCATGGCGATCGCGGACATTACTCTTGTGGGGATGGGGTCATCTAGTTGCTCTAAGGCGTCTTGTAAAGTAAGAGCATTCATGACTGTGGCAATCATGCCAATATAATCAGCCGTAGCGCGATCCATTCCCTTAGCGGCTCCATTAATACCGCGAAAGATATTGCCGCCACCAACTACGATCGCCACCTCAATTCCATCTTTGACAATTTCGGCAACTTGCAAGGCGATATCTTGGACAACTTCAGGATCGATACCAAAGCTACGATCGCCCATGAGTGCTTCGCCACTCAGTTTTAACAAAATACGTTTATATTTAATGGGTGTAGTTTTTGTTGATGCGCTTGTCGTTTCTTGTTTGATTTCTTGTTTGGTTTCTTGTTTGGTTTCTGTAGTTGCGTTCATGTTTCATTCCTAACTGATTAGTTTCTAGCGCGATCGCTTTTTATTTTTTCTCTCTCTAGACAAGACGTACCTACATACCGTTACAGTTTCTACGCCAAATGACTTAACTTATATAATTGCGCTAATCGGTTACATACTCTGTATTGAGATCGACCTCGCAATCAACTGGTTGCAGAGAAGCATTTGAGAAATCCGTACAATTTAAGTTTGCTCCATTTAGATTGGTTCTTAGTAAAAATGCACCTTTAAAATTAGCTTTATAGCAATTGGATTTACTAAGATTTGCCCCATCTAGACAGGCTTGACCGAGATAGGACTCAATCAGAAATGCCCCGTTAAGGTCTGCTTCCTTAAGATTGGATGCCGAGAAATTAGCATTACTGAGATTTGCCCCACTGAGATCGGCTCCACACAATAAGGCATCGCTGAGATTGGCTGCATATAAATTTGCACGGGAAAGGTCGGATGTCGAGAGATTGGCATGGCTAAGATTAGCGTCACTAAAGCTCGCCCCACTTAGATTAGCGCCTTCCAGATTTGCTCCATTTAATTTTGCCCCGTCTAAGTTTGCTCCTTTCAGAAAGGCTTGGGCAAGATTTGCTCCTTCTAGGTTAGCTCCGACCAAAGACGCACAACTTAAATTAGCTCCAGTCAAGTCAGAATTAGCGAGACTCACAGCATTGAGATTTGCACCAGTTAAGTCAGCATCCCTTAGGCTAGCTCGTTCTAACCTAGCACCATGCAAATCAGCCTTAATCAGACTAGCACCATTTAGATCCGCCTCGCAGAGATTGGCATCACTCACACTGGCGCGGTAGAGGACGCTGGCATTTAGATTTGCGCCATATAAATTAGCCTCGTTTAAGGTGGCGCAGGATAGGTTAGCTTCGTTCAGATTGGCATTGGCAAGATCGATCGCCGTTAAACCTACCCCGCTCAGATTTTCACTACTAAGATCGATATCACTAAAATCTCGGAAGCCTTGATTGTAGCGATCGATGAGTTCTCTAGCTTTCATTTTTACTTATCCGTAGGCAAAATTGCACCTGTCATATTTGCACCATCCAAATTAGTCCATAGCATGAAAGCTCCTCTCAAATTAGTCCACAGCATAAAAGCTCCCTTGAGGTTTGCACCTGTCAAGCTAGCTCTTGTCAGACTGGCACGGTTGAGATTAGCTCGATTTAGACTAGCTCCATTTAGTACGGCTTCATCCAGATTGGCACCCGTGAGATTGGCTTCGTTCAAAATCGCATTATGCAAATTAGTACGGATTAGGTAAGAGCCCCGCAGATCGACATTGCTTAAATCGGCTCCACTTAAATTGGCACCCATCAAATTTGCACCGCTTAAATTCGCGCCACTAAGATTGGCATTAGAGAGATTTACGCCATTAAGATTTGCCCCACTGAGGTTGGACTTCATCAAGAATGCACCCGTGAGATTTGTCCAGCTTAGATCGGCTTCAGCCAGATTAGTTTCGTTCAAATTTGCCCAACTCAGATCGGAACCCACTAAGTTCGCTTTTTCTAAGTTTGTCCCTAGCAAATTTGCCCAACTTAAATTAGCGCGACTTAAGGAAACACCGCTCAAATTTGCATAAACAAGATCGACAGCATTCAAATTAGCAGCATTGAGAATCGCGCCACCAAGATCGACCCCCTGCAATTCTGCACCCGTGAGATTGGCTTCCGTGAGATCGACATTCATCAAACAGGCTTGACTCAAATTCGCCCCACTGAGATTTGCCTTAATCATCAGTGCGCCCGTAAAGTCTGAGTCACTGAGATCGGCTCCCAATAAATTGGACTCAATGAAGAAAGTGCCATTTAGTTTCGCTCGACTCAGGTTCGCTCCGTTAAGACAGGCTCCTGTGAGTGTAGCAAGACTGAGATCGGCATTCACCATCGATGCACTGGTCAAATTTGCCGAATTGAGATTTGCCGCTACGAGATAGGCTTGGTTGAGACAGGCTCTTTGCAGATCGGCTCTGATCAAGAAGGCTGAGGTGAGGTTTGCTTCCGCTAAATTTGCCTCAACCAGATTGGCTCGGTTGAGATCGGCTCGATGGAGAAATGCGCCTGTTAAGTTCGCCTTGGAGAGCTTTGCATCCGCAAGTTTTGCCTCGCTAAGATTAACGCGCTTGAGATCCGCACCCTTGAGGTTGATTCCTTCTAGGATTGATTTGGTAAGATTTGCTTTAGTAAAGTCAGTAAAATTCACGCCGGCCTCGTTTTGATTCGTTGTACTCGTTACACCTAAAGAAGATTTTTAAACATATTCTTAAATAAATATTTAGAATATGTAGTTCGCGAATCCTCCTCGATCGGGCTTAACAAAATGGCTGCGTCTCAACATTTTTAAAGGTTAGGATTTAGTGATGCATAGCTCGGCTATTACTCATATAAAACCCTAAAACCTGCGGCGGACGCGCAGCGTGAGCCGCAGGTTTTAGATCTGGATTTTAATTATGCTGAGGTACTTACGACAAATTGGAAATCCTAATACATTGCTATAACAAATTGCTATAACAAATAGAATACATGAGGAAAATGGTGATGCGATCGCCTTGCAATATTTGGCTTAGATGCCGCTTAGATACGATGCTTTTCACGACGAACAATTAAGACGAATGACAAATAAAGATATAGATTTCGATACAAATTCAATTACTCAAGGATCTACCCACGCTAGTTTTGGCAAGGTTTATTTAGTGGGGGCGGGACCTGGTGATGCGGGATTAATGACCTTGAAGGGAAAGGCGCTCTTAGAAAACTGTGATGTGGTACTTTACGATGCCCTAGTCAGTGATGAGATTCTGGCGATGATTAACCCGATCGCTGAAAAAATTCATGCGGGTAAACGTAGGGGAAATCATTCGCTATTGCAAGAGGAGACTACGCAATTATTGATCGAAAAGGCTAAGGAACAGGCGATCGTCGTACGGTTGAAGGGTGGCGATCCCTTTATTTTTGGGCGTGGTGGTGAGGAGTTGGCGGATCTACGCGCAGCGGGGATTGATGTTGAAGTTGTTCCAGGAATTACATCGGGCATTGCCGCTCCTGCCTATGCAGGGATTCCCCTTACCCATCGTGATTTCAGTTCATCGGTAATTTTTGTGACAGGACATGAGTCCGCAGGCAAATATCGTCCCCAGATCGATTGGGTGGCGATCGCCAAAGCCGCCGAAACGATTGTTGTATATATGGGATTACATAATTTAAGGGAAATTATTCCTAGAATGATTGCTGCGGGTCTGTCTGAGGCTACACCTGTAGCTTTAATTCGGCAGGGAACTCGCAGCGACCAGTCGGAATTAATCGGTTGTTTGGGTAATATTGTCGAACTGGTTCGAGAAAGGAACTTTAAGCCGCCAGCGATCGCAGTCATTGGCAATATTGTAAACTTTCGGCAGGTCTAACAAGGAGGCGGAGTAACAAGCCGTCTCTGGTTCTTAGTATACGGAAAAAGGCTAATGAGCGTAAATGAAGTGAGTATTCCCGTTGGAATCGAAAATATTAACCGTCTGGAAGTACAAATACAGGACATTTTGGAAGCGATCGCCGCAACGGAATCCTTTGTATCGGGAATAGATTTTTTGGAGTTTAGTCACGATCAAAAAACGATCTTTGCGGTGGAAAGGGCGATCGGCATTATTGGGGCGACGGCAAGAAGGTTGCCAATTAGCTTTATGGATCGCTATCCCCAGATTAATTGGCGGCGTTTGACTAGTGTGGGAGATAGCTTGATGTTTGGTTATTTGGAAATCGATCTCAATACCCTGTGGGAGATGACTCACCAAGAAATACCCTTTATCAAGGAGTTAATGCGAAAGGCACTCGCGACTTTATAGGAGGATTAAGGGCAACGCAGTGCGCCACCCTTACTCAAAGAGCATTACAAATCCAGCCTTCAAGGCGATCGCAGGTTGCAGGAATTCCATAATTTGGCTGTTGCCCTGCCCATGCTGCTTGAATTGCGGCGAGAACGGCATCGATGGTATCGCCTGAAGGATCGCGATCGCACTCATCGGCAAAATGTGGGCTGATGTCGATGACAAAGCCATATTTAGCCTGAAAAATAGGCGATCGCCAGAGTTCAATTATTTTTTGGCGTGCCGACTGCATGACAGAGTCTTGTTTGGCTTTTGAGTCGGATTTATAGCTTTGTCTACCGATCAGAAATCTGGCAACGAGGGCAGGATAAACCTCAATGACAGTACGCAAGTCGTCCGTAGGATGACAGGGCATAATATTAAATCCTGCTGTGAGCATTCGCGGAGCCCCTTCAAAAAACATTTTCCCCACAGGTACTCCATAAACTTTCATGGGGCTGATTGCGCCCACAAGTCGATCGGTATGGCGCAAATGTTCGCGATCGCCCTTAGGACGATTTTGCCGATATCGATCCAGTACCTCCACAAACTCCTGTTTGGTCATCTGTCCGACGCGATCGACATATTCCGCCCAAGTATTTCCCCATTGCAAGTTTTCGATTAATTTTCGGGGCTGACCCAGAGGAAAATCTACTCCTGCAAGACAAGTCGGCGATCGCTCCAAAAAATCTATAAATGACGGCAAAGTTGTAAATCGATGGAACTTTTTAATATCTAAAATATCAGATTCTCGCCAAGCCTCCGTGCAAACGATTGCCTTCCCTTGCCTTGGGGCGCTTGTGAAATCAACTCCATATATCAATTCCATAAATCGGTAATGTTAAATACGATCAGAATGGAGAGCGGTTTGCGCTCTCCATTCTGATCGTATTGACTAATTTTTATAATTTTTGACTTTAACTTCTATTTTGGGTAGTGGCGTGGCAGGTGTTGCTGGGGCGGTGGGCGGTGTTGTGGAAATGGGGGGGCTAGGAACCGTAGTGTTTGGGGGCGTTACTATTGGACTGGAACTGGGAATTGGACTGGGAATTGGACTGGGAATTACGCTGGGAATTGCGTTGGGACTGGTATTGGGTAGCGGCGTAGGTGGAGCGATCGTCGTATCTTTAAGCCCCAGTCTCAGTTGATAGGGAACTTCCGCAGTTCCCAGCCCTCTCAATTGAATGGTATAGGCTCCATCGCTGGTAATTGGCAGATCGGCATTCAAAACATTGACGGCATTAGGTAAGGCGATGCCTTGAGCATTGAGCACTGTAAGGGATAGTCCATTGCCCGTAATTGCCGTACTAAGTAATTGCCCAGCCTTAGCTTGAATGTTGTAGCTGTGAGTAGCATTCCCTGCTATTTTATTGGGAATAACCAAGGATTCTTTATTCACCTCTAAATTGAGAACTTGATTGATAGATTCGCTGGAAGTCGCAACGGGGACTGGGCTTGTAGGATTTGATTCAGGCGCGATCGGTCTAGGCGCGATCGGTTGATTATTGACAATCACAGATGGCTGATTGTTGCGCATCATCGCAGGCAAAACAAAGGCGGCAATTACCGCAACTACTGCCAATAGACCACCAAACAGAAATAGAACTCCAGAGTTAGAACTAGCTGAGTTAGAAGCAGGAACCACTCGTCGCGTTTGGGTATTAGCTTGGTAAGAAGTACTATTGGAGTTAGTTAAGCCATCTGTTCCCGTTAGAATTGTGGATCGGACGATCTTGCTGGTCGTGGCTTGACGTTCCACCTCACTCATGGTCGCGAAAGTACTAATGCCTTGATTGACCTCCCGTACTGACTGATATCTTTGAGTATAGTGATAGCGAACCATGCGCGTTAATACCATTGCTAGACCGTTACTGACCTTGGCTTTGTCGCGCCACACTAGTTCCCCTGTAGCAGGATCGTTTGGTAAATCAGTGGGAGCGTAGCCCGTGAGAGCCTTAATAGCGACCATCCCTAAGGCGTAAATATCACTGCTGTAATTGGGTCGTCCCGCGCATTGCTCGCTAGGCATATATCCAGGAGTACCAATGGTTACGGTAAATCGCGATTCGCCCTTTTCGTCGGCAGCGAGTTTAGTATTAGCATCTTGCATGGCTCGGACAGCACCAAAGTCAATGAGGACGATTTTCTGATCTTTTTTGCGACGGATTAGGTTGTCTGGCTTAATATCGCGATGAATCACCCCTTCAGAATGGACGAATTCTAGAACTTCTAAGACATCCTTCAAGATTTTGAGAACTTCAACTTCACGTAACTGTTTGTCTCTGGTTTTGTTGTCAATATTGGCTAGTTCCTCAAGAATGACCTCTTGAGACTGATTATCTAAATCTGAAACGTCTGGCAAATCCGCTTTTAGTTCATCATGAAGTGATTTTCCTTCTACAAATTCTTGAACTAAAAAGAACTGCTTGTCTTCTTCAAAGTAGGCGAGGAGTTGAGGGATTTGGTCGTGTCTGCCTAATTTCTCTAGGGTTTCAGCTTCTGTGTTGAATAGCCGTCTGGCTTCACGGATAAAGTTAGGATCGTCGCTGGCAGGCTTCAGTTGTTTGACAACACAGGGCGGCGATCCCGGACGACGCATATCTCTAGCAATGAAGGTATGTCCAAATCCACCTGCTCCGATTTGTTTAATTAATTTATAGCGTCCATCTAATACTTTGGCTGGCATGGCGATCGCCCCTCTAGTTATCGGCTCTGGATATTAACTATCGTCCTGTTGTATCCCATTGTATAGGAATGTATTGGGATCCGATGATTCTCTAAAACTTCATCTATAGCCATAGCCGAAGAGGAGAAGGTTGGCGCAAAGCGCCAACCTTCTCCTCTTCGGCTGGGAAACGCTATAAACCTGTATAAACGAGAATATTAAGTCGTATCATAGGATAACTATAAAAAATATGCTCTTGCCTCAAAGTTAATGAATTTGACTGCTAAACCTAACCTACTTGCTCAACAAATCCATGAGATTGATAATCAATTATCTAAGCGATCGCTAGCTCTTGATCCCAGTGGTTACTTTATTATCTACGTGGATTATCAACAAAGTTTAATTTGTGCTAAATACTATAGCAACATTATTAATGATCAAGGTTTAGCAGTCGATCCTGAAACTGGCAAACCAATTCCAGCTAGAGGTAAGGTTGACCGTCAGGCAGTGAAACTATTTACAGGCAGAAGTGCAAAGGAACTCTGTGTCGAGATCTTTGAGAAAACACCCCCCTGCCCTGTTACACTATTTGACCATGCTGCCTACCTAGGTCGCGAAATACAGCGAGCGGAATTAGCGCTGTTGCAACAACAGGAATATATCCAAGACTAGAGATTGTGATGGTATTTATGGCTTTGCTCTTAAGTATTTGCTCTTAAGTATTTGCTCTTGAGTATTTACTCTTAAGTATTTGTCCTGAATATCGGATATCTAAAATATAATCATTCATACAATAGTCATAAGCGCCAGATGTCACCTTCGATCGGCTCCATTAACAATAGTTGGTGGGAAATTCAAGTTATAGCCAAGCAATCTCTAGAAGAGCAAATTTTTTGGCGATTGCAAAATTTTGGTTGTCAAGGAATGGCAAGCCAAAAAAAAGACGGAGAGATTCAAATTAGTAGTTATTTGCCTGTCGAGAAAGGTAATGTTTTGGATCTGGCGGCCTTGTCGCTATGGCTAAAACAGGATGCGATCGCCGTTAACTACGAAGCGCCTGTCACCCAATGGACAGTGATTAATGACGAGGACTGGTCATCGAGTTGGAAGCAACATTGGAGTCCGCAGGAAATTGGTGATATGTTGGCGATCTATCCTGCTTGGATTGAAGCCCCTGCCGATCTTGGCGATCGCCAAATTCTCCGTCTCGATCCTGGTAGTGCTTTTGGCACGGGTGCTCATGCTACGACCCAGCTATGTCTGGAAGCTTTAGAAATGCGTCTTTGGGGAGTCAAGCCTGAAGATAATATTGTGGTTGCTGATGTCGGCTGTGGTTCGGGCATTCTGAGTATTGGCGCTTTATTAATTGGTGCGAGCCAAACCTATGCGATCGACAATGACATTTTGGCAATTAAAGCCACCAATCACAATCGTCAACTCAATGGCATTGCCGCAGAAAAAATTTGGGTTGCGGAAGGGAGCATCCAAGATCTCATTGCCCATATGCCCGAACCTGCCCATGGATTTACCTGTAATATCCTCGCCGATATCATTGTGGATATGGTTCCCTACTTCGATAAACTGGTGGGCGAAAATGGTTGGGGAATTTTAAGTGGAATCTTAATCGAGCAAGTACCGAAGGTCGCCGATGCCCTAGATGCCCATAAATGGGTAATTGCTACTTTTTGGAAACGTCAAGAATGGGCATGTCTGACAATTAGGCGATCGGAATATTAAGGAGCTACTCCCTTCCCAGCCAATAATTAGAAGTTGCGGCGCGAAGCGCCGCAACTTCTAATTATTGGCTTTTGATGTCTATTTAGCGGGCAGTACTCTCTCTGGTTTTGGGTTTTAATTATGCTGAGCTAATTATGCATATCAATTCTTGATGGAGGAGGGAGTCGCTACTCAATATTAAATATTTCCGTTAAATGTTTGCGACAACTACACGGTTTCTACCCGTTTCTTTCGACACGTATAGAGCCTTATCGGCTCTAGAGAGAATCGTCGTAATTGTATCCTTCTCTTGGTCAAAGGTTGCCACCCCAAAACTTGCGGTTACATTAACATTATTGCCATCGATCGCTACTGGTGTGTCGGCAATTACGGAGCGAAGTCGCTCGGCTACGAGCAGAGCTTCTTCCGAGGCGGTCTCAGTTAGCAATACCACAAACTCCTCACCGCCAATTCTTCCGAGCAAATCGCTCTCTCGCATCAGCAGATTAACCCGTTGCGAGATATCATAGAGGGCTATATCCCCACCCCCATGCCCCCAAGCGTCGTTAATCTTTTTAAAGTGGTCGATGTCTAAGGCAATTAGAGAGAGTGGGCGTTTATAGCGACGACTGCGCTCTATTTCTTGTTCGAGTCGATACATAAATTGCCGTCGATTTGCTACTCCTGTGAGCATGTCTATGCTAGCTATCCGCTCCAATTCGACGTTCAGGTGAGCAAGTTCATTGGTGCGTTCGACAACTTTACGGCGTTCAATTTCTAATTTTTTTAAATAATCTTGAATTGCTTGATAAGCCTCATCTCTTTGTAAGAGATTGATATAGGCGCGTGAGTGATAACGAATACGGGCAATCAGTTCGATCTTATCGGGTAGTTTAATTAAATAATCATTGGCTCCGATCGCAAAGGCTTCGGCTTTAAGTTCTACTTCTTCTTTACTAGACAAGACGATCATGGGAATATCACGGGTGACTACATTAGCCCGAAAGAATTTTAAGAGCATTAAGCCATCGATTTCTGGCATTACTAAATCCTGTAAAATCACCGTGGGTGCAACTTCGATCGCTTTCTGAATTGCAACCGAGGGATCGCTACAAAAATGAAAAATGATATCACTTTCCGTTAATAGCATTCGCCGCACTGCCTCACCGATAATTGCTTGATCATCGATAAGTAGCACGGTAATAAGCGGCTCATTGGGAAGGGATTTGGGTTTGCCAAACATTATTTTTGATTCTTTCTTTAAAGTATTAAGCCCGTAATAGGGATATCTGGCGATTGCAAGCAGAGGCGATCGCTTCAATGGGTAGAATTTCACAAGCAGCCCCCAGTTCAAAAGCTGCTTTGGGCATTCCGTAAACTATGCTCGTTGCTTCATCCTGCGCGATCGTATGCCAGCCAGCGGATTTTAATGCCGATAGCCCTTCCGCACCATCTTTACCCATACCAGTTAATAGCAATCCTACACCTTTACTTTTCCAGTTCTTCATAATGCTATGGAAGAAGATATCGACGGAAGGTCGGAACGGCGTTTCCATCGGTTCTTCAGTATATTGAAATGTAAGCTGGGGTGTAATAATTAAATGGTCATTGGTTCCTGCAATCATGACACAATTCCCTTCAACCTTCTCTCCCGTAATTGCTAACTTTACGGTCAGAGGAGTCTGAGTACCCAGCCAATTAACCAAGCCAGAAGCAAATTGGGCATCAACATGCTGCACAATTACAATGGCAGCAGGAAAACTAGCGGGTAGTTGGGATAAAATCATAGCTAAGGCTTTAGGTCCACCAGTAGAAGCACCAATGGCGAGTAAAGGAGGCTTGGGAGACGAACGTCTTAGATCGGCACGAATGACGAGCTTACTCAAGGTCTCGATTTTCTGAAGTAGCTTGTTGCGTCCAAGGGAATTTTCTTCTAAGCCGATCGAAGGAGTATCAATAGCGTCTAAAGCTCCGTGCCCCATGGCTTCAAAGACTTTATTGGCATGTTCGTTGACATCGGCAGTAATCAATAGGATCGCGCAGGGATTAGTTTTCATGATTTGTTGCGTCGCCTGTACACCATTGAGAATTGGCATAATCAAATTCATGAGGACAAGATCGGGAGTATCACGGGCGCATTGGCTGACCGCAGCACTGCCATCTCTGGCGATCCAAGCAATTTCATATTCGGGGACTGAGGCAATTGTACGGCGTAATGCCTCGGCTTCAAGCATGGAATCATTGGCGATCGCAATGCGCAATTTCCTAGGGGTAGACATAATAAATTAGACTCCAATTAGATCTTGTACGGCTTGAATCAGGGTATTGTCATGAAAACTACTCTTAGTAAGGTAGTAATCAGCACCGACCTCCAGACCGCGAAGGCGGTCTTCTTCTCGATCTTTATAAGATACGATAATTACAGGTATAGATTTTAGGTTGGGATGATTCTTGATTTGACTGACTAACTCAATACCATTCATGCGCGGCATATCCACATCGGATACAACCAAATTAAAGCTACCCGTACGGATTGCATTCCATCCATCCATTCCATCCACGGCAACCTCCACTTCATAGCCTTTATTTTCCAGTAGTTTTCGTTCCATTTCTCGCACGGTAATAGAATCATCTACCACTAGTATGCGTTTGCGACTCTTAATAGATTTTTTATCTTCATAGTGGCTGACTTTATCAAGTTTACCGCCTGTCAATAACTTATCGATAGTACGAACCATATCTTCCACATCAATGATTAGAATAGGTGCTCCATCTTCCATTAAGGCGGCAGCACTAATATTGGGAATTTTTCCTAAGCGTTTATCTAAGGGACGAACGACTAATTCTCTCTCCTCTAAAAACTTGTCAACTACTAAGCCATACCGACTGTGGCGATCGCTAATAATGATAATCGGCAGTTCTTCTAGATTGAGTTGAGATTCTCTTAATTCTAAAACCTGACAAGCAACGACAAGACCAATATTATATTGATCGAACGTGAAATATTGACGGTTCTCGACTAGACGAATTTCTGATTTTGATACTAAAACGATGTGATCGATACGCGAGAGGGGAAAGGCATAGGGCTCCCCCGCAATCTCCACTAATAGAGAACGAGTTACTGATAAAGTCAGAGGTAGTTGAAGGTGGAAGGTCATCCCTTTACCTGCTTGGGACGATGCGCGGACGATACCGCCGACCTGCTGCACCATATTTTGCACGATGTCTAGCCCCACACCGCGCCCAGACACCTCGGTAACCTGTTTCGCTGTGGAAAATCCTGGTAAAAACAAAAAATCCATAAGTTCGGTTTCGCTCATTTGGTCCGCCATAGAACGAGTGGTCATCTTTTTGTCAATTATTTTTTGACGAATATTCTCAGGGCTTAATCCTTTACCATCATCGCTAACGGTAATTGCCAGCATTCCCGAACGGTGCATTGCCTCAAGGCGGATGATTCCTTCTGGAGATTTGCCTACAGCAATTCTCGCTTCAGGGGATTCTAAACCATGATCGAGGGCATTTCGGAGAATATGCGTTAGGGGAGCCTCTAGCTTTTCTAAAATATCGCGATCTACTTGGGTAGACTTACCAATGATTTCCAGCTTAACTTGCTTGCCTAGTTGTCTTGCTAAGTCGCGCACCATACGGGGAAAGCCCTGCACTCCATCGGCAAAGGGGCGCATATGGCTAGCGATGACTTCACGATATAGGCGATCGGAGAGATTTGCCGATCGCCTAGCAAAAACCTCTAGTTCGCTCAATCGCTCGGATAGAAAATGGCGACAACTATCGGCGGTGCGACGAGCGGATTTAAACTGGATGGACTCGACTGAAGTAAGCTTTTTCTGAGATTCAAGGGATTCGGAGAGAATCTCTAATTGCCGATCTAGATCTGCTTGTAAATATTTTAGCTTTAGGAGTGAATCGGCAAAAGGTTGCAACCAATTAGCTTCTACGAGGGATTCTCCTGCTAACCCCATCAAACGATTGAGATTATCCGTATTGACTTTGACGGTACGTTCGGCAATTTTTTCGGTCTCGTGGTGGGGCTTGGCAAGTGTCGTAGACTGTATGGGAGAACTAGCTGCGATCGCATCTGCCTCTGTCACCGTGAGCGCTTCGTTGCTCTTGGCAACAGAATGTCCAGCCACTAGGCTGAGGGACGATTCTGTATAGGTCAAGCCCTGCTGAGGCTCTTCTGTGGCTTGTTTGGCTTGTGGGACTTTCTCTTTTTCCGTATAAGCCCCAGCCACCACTAATTTATCGAATCTATTGCGCCGTTCTTCAGGTAAAATACTTTCCATCGCCACAAGAACTTCCCCAATATTATCCCGATTGTCAGTCAACCAATCGGCAATGTTTCCCGAAGATACTTGGGAAATATTGAGTAAAATATCCACACATTGCAGAAAGATATCGATATGACTGCTGGTGATTTTGATTAATTCTGATTGAGCGCTGACAAAGCAATCTTCGAGAATATGGGCTAATTGGACGGCAACATCGAGTTGGACGATACGAGCTGCGCCCTTAATCGAATGAGCGGCGCGCATGAGTGGTTCGATTTCATCGATCGCGTTAGGGGTATTTTCCAGTTGTAGCAATCCATCATTGAGCACAGCGACTTGATTTTCTACTTCCATCCGAAATAGATCTAACATGGAGAAGTCGCTCAGATCGGGAATCGTATCGCTTAGGGGCGATTCAATTAGGTGGCTATTGTAAAGGGATTCTCCATCGGTTTCCTTAATCGCTCTATGATTTGGGATCGGATTATCGCTCTCCAATGTTTTTAGCTCTTGGGATTCACCGATCTGAAGATCTTCGGCTCTGGTAACCTTCTTAATGTTCTGGATGTACAGGTCAATATATTCTTGGCGATCGCTCAAAAAAGAGGAGATTTCTGCGACAGGAACCTGTCCAACTTCAGCAAGAAAATCAACGGTTTGATGGAAAAGGTCAATATGTTCTTGTTTTGGGAGGAAAAAACCTTCTTGAAAAGCCACAAAACAGTTTTCTAGACTAGCGGTTAAATTGGCGATCGCCTCGATATTGACGATTTTGGATGCTCCCCGAATTGAATGGGTGGCGCGCATGAGGTTGGTAAATAAATCCCTAGATGCAGCACCGAGATTGCCAGAGATGGCTTCCAAACTTTTATACATATCAGCGGTGTGGCTCTGGATTTCCATTTGAAATAGATCCAGCATGGAGAAGTCGCCCAAGTTTGGTTGGTTCATAGCACTCTCCTACTTAAAGTATAAAATAGCAATTCATCATCCAAATAACCCACCCGTCGCTCTTGCCAAAATATAAGACCTTTTGTATAGGTTTCCGTTCGTTTTGAGATCGTGGTCGGGATCGCTTGGAGGCGATCGCGGTGAATGGCGTGGATACCTTGAATTTCATCCACGGTAAATACCCAAGAATATCCATCTTTGGTAACTACCACCATCCGAGGATACACAGCCTGCCCTTGGCGATCGATCTGGTGAGCATTGGTAGGTTCTAAGCCCAGTAATTCCATCATAGAAATACACATCAAAATTTCACCCCGAATATTCACTAATCCCTGCAAGATCTTATTACTGCGATGGGGAATGGTATGGATAGTCTGTACCTGAGTTACTTCTTTGAAAAGCTGTGCTGGTAAAGCCAACCATTCAGCACCTAACCGAAAAATGCCCACCGAAAGGCGATTAGCAGCATTTAAACGATAACTTTCTGGTATATCCTGCGTTACGGTTTCTGTCCATTCATCGAGATAACCAAGGGGCGCTTCTCTTTCTAGGAGCGATCGCCCTGCAGCGGCATAAATAAAACAATTACGACAATGAATTTGTTTTTTTAATTCTGGACAGGAGCGATCGCCCCATACACCAATCTTACGCCAGCAGTTTTGGGTAGTTTCGGTTGCATTACTGGTTGTATTACTTAGGTTAGTACCGTGGGAATTATTCATAAAGAATGGCTTTTACCTTTCTGTTATATTTCTCGCCATATTTGCGAATATATTTGCGAATGTATTTGCGAATGTATTTGCGAATGTATTTGTGAATACTTTTAACTCAACAACTGAAACCGTGATATTTCTTGTCGGAGATCGTAACCAGCTTCATTTAGTTGATCGATCGCCCGATTGATCTCTCTGAGGGCATCGGCGGTTTGATTAGCCGCTTCGCTTAATTGCACCATTGCTTCACTAATCTGGGATGCACCGAGAGACTGCCCTTCCATTCCTTGACTGACAGCATCAAAACGGGGAGTCAATCCCTGCACTTGATGGATAATTCCCGCTAACTTCCCGCTAATGCCCCGAATATCATCAACGCCATGACCAACTTCGCGGGTAAATTTATCCATTTCCATAACCCCTGTGGCAACTGCTGATTGCATTTCTTTGACCATGGTTTCAATGTCTAGGGTTGCTACGGCGGTTTGATCTGCCAAGCGCCGAATTTCCCTAGCCACGACCGCAAATCCTAGCCCATATTCACCTGCTTTTTCCGCCTCGATCGCTGCATTTAAGGACAGCAAATTAGTTTGATCGGCAACCTTCGTGATTGTCGTGACGATACTGTTAATATTGTTAGCCTTTTCGCTAATGATTCCGAGTTTAGAAGAGATCGAACCCGTTGCCTCCGCTAGCTGGCGCATGGTATTTTCCATGCGGGTGAGTTCCTGTTGTCCGCCACTTGCGGAATCTGCGGTGGCTTCCGCACTCCTCGAGACTTCATTCATGACATGGACTAGTTCTGTTGAGGTGGCGGCAATTTCCTTAGCCGTGGCGACCACTTCATTGGTGGAAGCTACCTGTTCGTTGACCGTGGCTTCGAGTTGTTTGCCAGAGGCAGAAATTTGGGTTGAAGAAGTCATGATCTTGATTCCAGTCTGACTGACTTTGCCGATCAACCCATTGAGATTGTTGGTCATCAACCTAAATGCATCCAGTAACTTTCCAATCTCATCCTTAGTTGATGATTCTGGAACGCGGCTGGTCAAGTCACCAATGGAGATCTTTTCGGCAACAGAGACCACACCTGCAATTTTTGCTCCTAGGGGTTTAGCGATTGTATTACTGAAAACAACCCCGAAGAATATAGCGATCGCCGCCCCTGCGATCGCTATGCCTAGACTGTTGCGAATGGCTTTAGCAGCATCTTCCTCAGCTTTGAGAGACGTTTTTAACGAAAGTTCGAGGTCATAAGCAAGTAATTTATTTATAGCATCATCGGCTTTATGAAAAGATGGATTTAATTTTACTAATGAAAAACTGACTAGTTTGGCTAAAGTATCGGCAGCATTTTTTGCTTTGACAAATTCGGGAGAGTTAACTTGTCCTTTTTGAACGAGATCGAACATAACTTGCAAAGGATTTAGAATATCGGCGCTATCGAACTCATCGCTAAGCTCCAAAAAACGACGGCTATTTTGAGTCCATTCATCCCAAGGTGCTTTTAATTCTCTATAGATACTTAACTCAGTATCCTCAATAGACAAACTTTCGTATATTTTAAAACTATCGGTAATTGCTTTGAATTTTGATTCAATCGTCTTTCGCGATTTCAATCTTTCTTCTTTATCTACTTGAGGAATTAGTAAATTGCGTTGTGATGCCTTTACAGCAGTCTGTGCTTCGTTTATAATCCCTATATGGTAAAGACTGGGGGCAGTATTTTTCCCCAAAATGCGTATATGTTCGCTTAGATTTTGATTACCACTGAGTCCAACTAGGGAAACTATCATTACTAAGATAGCCATTAGTAAAAAAGATCCGATAATTCTGGCTTGCAAGCCTAAGTTTTTAAACATACATCATTTAACTCCAGAAAAAATACTTCTCTTAATAACATAGCTAATTCTAAAATGAGTATATCAGTATATACAAAGGCTTCTATTAATTTTCTCGTGGTAAGATATGCTATCAATTCTAGCTTTTTAATATCTATAAAATACTGGAATTTTACTTGATTTTTTTTGGATTTCTAATAATTAGATATTCCTTCAATACTTTATCTAATAATAGCCTTAACCTCATCATTAATAAGATCTAAATAACAAAAAAATACTCCTATAAATTAGTAAATTTTTTAGTAAAGCTTGCTAAATTGATTAAGCATCAAGACAATGGTACAATTTAGATTATATAGGGCGAATATTCCCATCATAAAACTGTGACATAAGATATAGCAATCCTAAATAGTTTGTGGAATCGCCCCCCTTTCGGGGGCGATTCCACAAACCCAAAAATCTACAAATGATTTAGAACTTCTATATGCGCGCCAAGATTTTTAAATTAGCTTTTTAATTTCCCCACTTACTTAAACACTCATTTGCAATATTCATTTGCAATATTCATTTACAATATTTCTTTAGGATGCTCATTTAGAAGCATTGCTGTATTCTAGATGATACTTAGCTAACAAAAATCATTACTTCTTTAGTAATATCAAAGTAATACTAAGTAAGTGGGCTTAATCAAATATAAAATCCTAAAACCTGCGGCGCACGCTGCGCTTGCGCCGCAGGTTTTATATGGGTATTTTAATTATGTTGAGGTACTCAATATTAAATGTCTAACTAGATATATTGGATATGATTTATGCTGATGCTGCTTTTTTATGTGGGAACCGAACGCTATGCGATCGCTTGTAGCTATGTCGTTGAGGTCGTAAGATTGACATCTCTACGAACACCGCAACAATTACCTCCTCCCGTTGTTGGAATGTTTAAGTATAGTAACGTCATTGTTCCTGTCATCGATCTCTGTCAGCTAATTCAGGGGACTCCTTGCAAGACGCATTTAAGCACTCGGATTATTTTGGTGCGCTATCAAGTTTCAGGACAAGAATCTCCTTCCATTTTAGGTGTGATGGCGGAAAGGGTTACGGAAACCATTGACAGTCAAAATACGGAGCTTGTCGATTCAGGAATTACGGTCAGTGATGCTCCTTATCTAGGCAAAATCATTAGCGATCGCTATGGACTAATTCAGCAAGTAAAATTAGATTGTTTGCTACCAGATATATGTCACACATAGAAATCGCCGTATTTCTCAAACAAAAGATTGGGATGGATGCAAATACGGTCAGTCCCAGTGCGATCGCTAGTGCGATTCGTCAGAGAATGCGCGCCCTCGATCTAACTGACGAGCGAGTCTATTACCATCTTTTGCAACGTTCGGGTGGGGAGTTACAGGAATTTATTGATGTGGTGACGGTTCCTGAAACTTGGTTTTTGCGGGATTGTGAACCATTTACGTTCTTAAAGCATTACATTACACATAATTACATTACACATAAGCGTTTGCCGCAGCAACACCACTCAATATTTAGGGTTTTAAGCGTACCCTGTGCCAGTGGCGAAGAGCCCTATTCAATTACTATCACGCTGATGGAATCTGGTTTATCTCTCAATGCTTTTCAAGTTGAGGGGATTGATGTCAGTCAAAAAATGATTGAAAAAGCAACCCGTGGAGTCTATACGACGAATTCTTTTCGGATGACTTCCCCAGAGTTTCAAGCCCGTTATTTTACAGCAAAAGATCGCGAGTATGAGTTGCACAAGGAGATTCGGGACTCTGTAAGATTTTCCCGCGATAATATTATCGACCCTCAGTTTGGTATTCATAGGCTTTCTTTCTATAATGTTATTTTTTGTCGAAATTTACTAATTTACTTCGATCGGAGCGATCGCGATCGCGCTTTACAACGTCTTCACCAAATGCTCGCTAACGATGGGATCCTTTTTGTCGGACATTCCGAAATGGGACAAATTCCTCAATCTCTTTTTGAAGCTATTCCCTACAGTAAAGCCTATGCCTACCGCAAATTGGCGTTATGCTCTCAGCCAATCACCGCCAGTACAATCCCCATACCTACCTCTCCATTGGAGCAAGGGGAAATGAAACGGGATTTTTCCGCTTCTTTCAAACCGATCGCAACAACATCTGTCGATCGCAATCTCCCCAATCCCTTAGACGAAGCCAGAAAACTTGCCGATCGCGGGCTTTTACAAGAAGCGATTAGTATCGGCAAAAGCTATCTCGAACGCCATCGTACCGATGTGGAAGCCTACGTACTGCTCGCGCAGATCTATCAAGCACAGGGCAGTGAAACTGAGGCGATGCATTTTTTTCAGCGTGCACTTTATCTCAATCCCAAGCATGACGATGCACTCTTTCATCTCTACCTATTAAAGGAAAAAATGGGCGATCGCGCTGGTGCAGAAATCCTGCGTCAGCGGCTCCAACAGTAGCAACCGTCAAGCAATTAGCAAGCAATCAAATTCCTTTAGGGCTGCGGACGGGCCACCATAATACCGATCGCATGGTCTACCCTTTCCACGTAGCGCTGGAGATCGGGCGAGACTTTGACTTTGCCCGATGGAGATGCATGGATAAACCCAAAGCCCTTAGCAGTGGGATAGACAAAGCCTGTATGGGTTGTATCTAGCCCCTTGATATCAGTTACGACTGCAATAATGTCGCCAGCTTTTAGGGATGAATAAATCGCATGGATGTTTGGAGATGGGATATACCGTAATGGCGCGGATTTTGTCTCTAATTCTAGTTTTTCTTCCATTGCTAAAATGCATTGGTAATTGCTTTCACTATGTTTGAGTCTTGGATATTTTTGCCAGTTACTACTCATAAAGTTTAGGCGCTTTTCAAGGCGAATTCCCCCTAATTCAGCGGTAAGATCCCGCACGATATTACGTTTCTGATTATCGCGAATCCATGCAGAGAAATAATGTAAGCGACTACAATAGCCATCTAAATTTCCATTTGCATACCTTACGGTTTGAACCTGCTCGATAAAGTTTGCATAGGTCGGTTTGGTTGCCAACAAATTACGAGTGAAGGCTAAAACGGTTTCAACAAATAGCACACAGTCAAATTCCGTCAGCGATACGGATAGCTTTTCGATTTCCCCTCGATCTAATAAGCCTTCACGGTAGGGCTTGCCAAGAAATTGACTAGAAACTGTTTGTAAGACTTCATTCATAGGCAATTGTGATATGCGATCGCCAAAGGACTGCATGAGTTGTTGATATTCTGTTTTTGTGGTGGGATCGTCTAAAACATCTAAGCTCGCAGATACGCTTGATGCAGGGCTTTGCAAAGTTGATGGATTACTTTTAGCGGTAACGATGACGCGATCGTTCCGATCACAATTTTTAAATTCGGGAATAAAATAATCGCTAAAGGATATTCCTAATAAAGTACATAGCAAAAAAGGTTTGATAGCTTTCGACATGAATTCCTAACTAAATGCTGCTAATTATACCAAAACTAAAAATAGCGTAGCTATTTTTAGTTTTTCAAATCCTTATTAGGTTTGGTTCTTAATTCACGCAAGTGTTGTCACACTTGTGTGAATTAAGACATCAAACCCAATAGA